>JAIRRD010000175.1 GCA_031256155.1 Holophagales bacterium | reverse complement strand
CGTAAAGAGAGCATCACAAGCGCAAAATGCTCCAGCACAACCTGACTTTCGACATACAGGCGTCCGTAACTTCCTGACCAAGCATGTCAGCGCAAGCATCACGAGCAGAAGAACTATCCACGTCTGCGTTGTCATGATCCAATCACCATCCGTCCTACATGAATTACCATCCAGGACATTCCCCAAGCAAGAAAAAGTCCGTAACATATCGTAAAAGCGGGCCACAAAAGACTTTTAGTCTCTTCATAAATCATACTGAGTGTAGCAAGGCACGGTGTGTAAAGGAGAACAAATACCAGAAATGAAATTGCCGTAAGCGGCATCATACCGCTACTGAAGCGCAGTGTATCTTGTAACGAGAGATCATCGGCATCTCCGTCAGATGATGGAATCCGGTACATAACAGCGGTTGTACTCACAACAAGTTCTTTAGCGACAAAACCAACAGTCAGCGCCACACTATCTTTCCAGGCATCTTGTCTGGATTTATCCGGGTCGAGAATAGGTTGGAGAATGGGTTGAATTTTTCTCCCAAACGAAGCAGCAAAACTGGTGTTGAGTATTTGAGTCTGATGCTCGGCCTCCATTTGTTCCAGCGCACACCGCTCCTCATCAGCTGGTAGTTCCTTAGCTTTTATCTCAAGTTGCGTTTGCGCGTACTTGCTTTTCAGTTCATAACTGGCGATTCCAGGATAGTGGGAAAAAAACCAAATCAGAGCCGCGCCCGCCAAAATGCTAGTGCCAGCATGGGTTAAAAAGGTGCTGCCCTTTTCCCACATATGAATGATAGTCGACTTCAAAACGGGCATACGGTACGGGGGCAGTTCCATGACAAATGGTGTAGTTTCACCGTGAAACAGAGTCCAGCGCAAAATTTTTCCCATCAACACAGCAACACCGAAACTTAAGATATGAAGTCCAATCACAACAAAAGCAGCATAAACAGGCTGAAAAAACGCACTTGCCAGCAGGATATAGACCTGTAGGCGAGCGGAGCAAGAAATCAGCGGCACGACCAAAATCGTAATCAGCCGATCATCTTTAGCTTCAATGATACGTGTGGCCTGTATAGCCGGAACATTGCAGCCAGTACCCATCACAAGCGGAATAAAACTCTTGCCATGTAAGCCCATAAGGTGCATCAAGCGATCCATTATAAAAGCCGCCCTGGCCATATAGCCTGTATCTTCCAAAAAAGACACACACCCCATGAGAACCAGTATCACCGGCAAAAAAGCCGCCACAGCGCCCACCCCAGGTATTATGCCATTAGCCAGTAAACTAGCCAGTTCGCCATGAGGAAGCTGTATAGACACCCAATTTTGCAAATTCTCAAACAACCGACTAATCCAAGCCTCCGGCAATTTTCCAAGCACAAAAGTAACGGCGTACATCGCCATTAAGATCGCGATAAAAATTGGAATTCCCAACCAGCGATGAGTTAAAACAGCATCCAATTTTTCCGTCAGGTTCCGTCCACTTTCAGCTGTCGTTTGGACAGTTTCAGCAAACAGACCATGGGCAAAACCATAGCGGCGTTCAGCCAAAAGGGCAGTAGCATCTTCGCCTAAATGTCCCTCCAGAAAAGCAGCACTCTCTCTCCTCTGGTTTTCTATCGCACGGCTGGCGTGACTCTCTGAAGCAAGCGTCAGTGCCCATTGATGATTTTCCAGCAGACCCAGTGCCAGCCATCTCGGCGCAACACCTTCAGCTAACTGTTCATCCTGACTGATTTCAAGCTCCAGTTTTCGCAGTTCGTTTTCAATATCATCACCATAGCTTATTGGGATTTGACGATGACATATCTCGTCTTGATTGAGAATTTCCTGAATTTTGCTTCGCAGTTTTTGAATTCCATCCTGACGGCTTCCGACAGTTGGTATTACCGGGCCTCCCAAAAGCAATTCCAGCTTTTCTATATCAATCACCTTCCCAGTCTTTTCTGCATCATCAATCATGTTGATTACAAAAATTATTGGGCGGCGCAGCTCTATCAACTGAGCAGTCAGGTATAAATTGCGCTCCAGATTAGACGCATCCAGAATGTTTATTATCACATCCACATTCTTTTTGATAAGTTCTTTCGCAGCTATGCGCTCATCTTCACTGTGGGCTGAAAGAGAATACGTCCCCGGCAAATCAAGAATTTCAATTACCGAATCACCCAGTACTAATTGGCCGCTCTGAAGCTCTACTGTGACACCAGGGTAGTTACCAACGTGGTGGCGCAGGCCAGTCAACGCATTAAATATTGTTGTTTTACCGCAGTTGGGGTTGCCAGCCAGCGCCACCAGCGTCATCAAGGCTCCTTAACCACCAGGATGCACTGACATTCTTTTTTGCGAAGCGACAAATGGTAGCCTTTAATCACCAGTTCCATGGGGTCACCCATAGGGGCATATTTTTCTACTTTTACAGTAGCACCACGTGTAAATCCCATCTCAAGCAGCCGTTTTTTTATAGTTCCATTTGAAGTGAGACCAGCGACCGTAGCACAATCCCCAGGGTTAAGGTCGCTCAGAAAGATTTGGGTGTGATTGTTAAACATTTTCGACTGTAAAAATTAAAGATTAAAGATAAACCACCAAAAGTACAACCCATAAACAAGCATTACCGCAACGTGATATTGAGCCGCGTAAGTATTCGCGCTACATTCTTATTTTATAGCGCACGATTATCTATATTTCAACTAAAAAAACTATATACTGAATCATGGAGCCAATTTCAAAACTCCTGTTTTGAAATGGCAACAGAGTTGCCAGACTGTGCTGGAATTAAAGCCGGACATAACTATTGGAGCGGACGGCAAAATGGAAGCCAGGCCTGCGACTTGGGTTTTGAAATTACCTCTATGGATGTAAAACCCCATGTATTTGACCATTCCAAACCTCCTCACTTTGCTGCGAATACTGACCGTACCCGTTTTCGCCATCTCAGTTTGGTATGGGCAAATAGTCGTGGCATGTTTTTTGTTTGCTATAGCGGGCTTAACAGACTTGCTTGACGGCTTTATAGCCAGATGTTTCGATCAATTTTCAGAATTAGGCGCTTTTTTAGACCCCGTGGCAGACAAACTCCTTATGGCAACCGCTTTTGTATTAATGTGTATGCCCTCAAAACACTTTAGACTGACAATTCCGGCCTGGGTGTCAATTTTGGCTATCACAAGAGATGTAATCATAGGCCTTTTTGCACTTAGAGCCTCCTCAGATTACGACCAGTCACAATTCATGCCCTCAATACTGGGAAAAATGACTGCCGGGACAGAACTGGTTGTAATATCACTCACCCTCCTGGCAAATGCCGTTGAGTCAAGCGTATTGCTGGATTTCTTTTTCCCATGGTCTTTTTATGTAGTTGCCAGTTTAGTCATAGCCTCCGGTCTGCACTACTTTGCTAGAGCAAGCCGTGTTCCCAAAAAATGATCCGGTATGTGAATGCACTTTACAACCGTAACAACCGGGCATGTATCACCCACGCTTCCCATTGCGCTCCCCGCCTGTCATAGGTTCGCTCCATCACGGCGCATCCACAAGCAAAACGACTATATTTACAACCACAGGACAGAGTTTGAGAAAAAGACCAGCCATATTTCTGGACAGAGACGGCACCTTAAATTTGGAAGTTGACTACCTGCGTTGCCCGGAAGACGTGTCAATCATACCAGGCGCGGCCAAAGCGATTGCCAGACTAAACGCCATGAAGATTCCGGTAATAGTCATTACAAATCAGAGCGGCATTGGCAGAGGCGTATTCGGTTGGAAAGAATATCAATCCGTCGCGAAAAAAATTGAAGAACTCCTGGCAAATGATGGTGCCCATATAGATGATGTCTATGTATGTCCATTTCACGAAAACGCAGAAAACGAATACCGCCACAAAGACCATCCAGACAGAAAACCCAATCCGGGCATGCTTTTTAAGGCAGCAGAAAAACACCACATAGACACAAAGCGCTCATGGATGATAGGAGACAAGGAAATTGACCTAGAAGCTGGCCGTAGCGCCGGATGCCGCACGGCCTTAGTACTTACAGGGTACGGAAACACTGCAAATCCAGAATTAGCGGACATAGTGGCAAACAACATAGAACAAGCGATTGAACAGATACTATCAAATTGGCCCGCTTAAAATCCTTAAACGGTATTTTCACTCTGTCTCCGAGATTAAGCCATAGTTTCCTCGCCATAGTATTATCGTCAGCAAATACAAAATTGTCCACCCTCACCATGATCGCCGCTATTGCCAAATGCTTACGTTGGAGGCGGGGACGGAACAAATACTTCGCCATCTTTTATCCATCCTCTTTGAACCTCATCGCCCTTTAGGCAATCACGCCAATGGACAATTCTGTGTTTTTTGCCGATAATACTATTGTTAAGGAGGCAATATGGTCTATAAATGGAGGTTCTGTAGCCAACTATTTCCTTGAACTTGCTATGATTGCGGGAAGGCCACCGTTTTCGCTCTGTTCAATAAACATGGATATCACTATCAATGAAGATGCTGTCTGACGAGTCTGTCGTGCCATTGGTCAAAGGGATTTATGTATGGTAAGCAAAAAATGTTTGACGTGGCTCAAGTTTTTTTCTTGCTGGCCGATAAATTTGTGATATAATAGTAATTTAGGTGCATCAATACAAGATGCGTTTTTAGTTTTCCCATTACAACCTAATTCACACAAGGAAAGAGCCATGAAGATTGAACAAGAGTGGTGAGGCTGTTCTTTAGTCGTCCGCTGTGATACGCACTCGCCGTACAGGCTTTATTTTATTGCATGGACGTAGGTGAAATGTTTTTTTGCCAAATTCAATGGGCTCTAAGGGATTGATTTCCCCTGTGGTATTCACAATGTCTTCTATGATTTTGTCTCTTTTTTCCCACTTTTTTGCATATTTCTTGAATTGTGTCCATGCTTTTTGATTCTTGTATTTAGTGCGTAATTCTTGAAGAACATCATCAAAGCAGTTGTAATAGTCTGATAAACATCCCCCGCATGCTATCAACCAAGATATCTTCATTGTATGCACTGTGTTTTATCCCTGTTGCTACTTGTTCAAAATAATTTGCGATGTTTTTGATGTGTTTTATGAGTTCTGCATGTTCCGGTTTTGATTCATCAAGCATTTCTTTTGGTATTTTTTCCAAAGGTTCCCTCCCATTTTTTTTACCTTCATCGGTTATAAATTTTACAACTGCATCAAAACTTGCAACAATACGGTAGCGGTCTCTAACTATTTTCAAACTTTCAATTCTCGTATTCCACTCATGCACCATTTTAGTATTATGAGTCATTATTTCAGTATTACGAGTCATTTTCTGAGTGTTTTTTGACATCTCCTTAACTTGTAAATAAACTAATAGTATTCCAGAAATGCCAATAAAAATTTGCCAGCATATACCAACAAGTGTGATTCTCGCAATATCAAAACCCGGTGCTATTATAAAGTAGCTCACCGTTACAAGAACCACAAAAACAGAAGCCGCCAAGCCCCACTGCCATTTTCTAACTTTTGTGGTCTCGGGGGTGTTGATTTGGTTATTCTGTTGTTCGTTCACGCATATCTCCTAAAATACAACTTTCTTATACCTGAGTAGCCGAACTTTGTCAATACGCCCTGTAGCTATCGGAACCAAAGGGGGGGGCGAGCCTGATAATTGGGCAGGTCTATCCAGTTACCATCGTCAATTCTGTAGGACGGCAAAAAGACAACACTGTCGGCGTTGGCGGATATCCACTGAGCTTGTACGTAAACCTTTAAATCCTCTTTGTCTTTGTACAGGCCCTCGCTGAGTATCAGACCCTGCGGAGGTGTCAGGGGCAAATCGGGAAGTCTCCCCAGACCAGTCCAGGCGCGCCTGTCCTGCAATACTATGTCGCGCTCCACCCAGCCGAATTTCTGTGAAGTAGAAACTTGTCAGAATCATCACGTACTTATACAATCAAATTTGGTAGCTTTAATGCCTCAGGAAGTATCCTCTTCATTTGCACTAAAACAATTATCTCACAGTCAGGGACTACCACATGAAACTGCAATCAAACCTACTCGCCATCCTCCTGCTTGCTTTGTCGCTCCTATCGTGCAGTGGGGGGGCGGACAAAACTATTCATGTGACTGACATTACTGTTGAACCAACCACAATGACGATTCCCTTGGGGGAGTATCGGGGTGTAAATGTTATATTTCACCCGAACAATGCTGACAACCAGCGCGGTCAGGTAACCTCAAGCGATTTGAACGCTGCCGTACCATCTTTAAGGTATCCTCCTCATCTATGGGGTGGGATTTACTGTGAAGGCATTAACCTCGGCACGGCAACAATAACCTTTACAACAGAAGACGGCGGCAAACAGGCAACCTGCGTTGTGACAGTCATACGACAAGTGACTGGTCTCGACATCAGCGAAACGGCACTTACACTGTTCGCAGGTGAAACTCACACACTTACGGCCACAGCACAGCCGGAAAACGCGACAAACAAAAATGTTATATGGGATACCTCTGATGAAACAGTTGCAACTGTGACAGGCACTGGCAATACAGTTACCATCAACGGTATCAAAGCAGGCACGGCAAAAATCACGGTGGCAACAGAAGACGGTGGCAAACAGGCATCCTGTACTGTGACAGTATTATCAAAACTTATCAGTGGAGATGTAGTTGTATTTTCGAAGGATCCAATGACGCTTTGGATAAATGGTGAAATAGCTAACGGAATAACTGGCAGGCGTGACATAATCAATTGTATGTTTGTGGCAAACAAAAATTTATATTTGGCAGGATATGAAACAATAATAGATGAAAAAGGTAGAAAAGAAGTTGCTACAATATGGAAAAATGGTGTCCCACAATACCTTAGTCATGGCAATAGTGATACTACAAGCTCCAGAATTGCGAGTATTTTTGTAACAGATGACGATGTGGTGTATGCAGCGGGTCATGAATACGCAACCGGAACAGATTTTTACAAACCAAGAGACCCTATTGCAATGATATGGAAAAATGGTGTTCCTCAGCGTCTTACTGAAGGGAATAATGATACAGTGATTTCTTCTATTTTTGTGTCAGGTAATGATGTTTATGTTGGAGGAAGCTATTTTTATGATAATGCCTCACGAAGTAATTTAGCTACAGTATGGAAAAATGGCATCCAAGAATGTGTTGCGGAATCACTTCAAGATAGTTATTGGGGGTATTTAGGAGCGGACATGAGACAATCTAGCGTTAGTTCTGTTTTTATATCAAACAATAAAGTATATCTTTCTGGTTCAGAAAATTATAGTATTAACCCTATTGCAGTTTTATGGACAGACGGTAATAGAACACGTCTCACAGCACCTCCTTTCACTAATTCCTCTTCTTCTTCAGCTGCTTCCGTTTATGTATCAGATAACAATGTATATGTAGCAGGTTCGGAACGTAACGGAAACACAGGTGTTACTCATGCCATGCTTTGGAAAAATGGTGTCCCACAACAATTGAGCATTGGAGATTATGGCGGTGTAGCAAGATCAGTTTTTGTCTCTGGTAATGACGTGTATGTAACAGGTAGACAATTGCAAAATAGTGGTACGCTTGCTACACTTTGGGTAAATGGCGTTCCTCAATATTTATATGGTTCATGGGAACTTGATTCCATTTTCGTTGTAAAATAAGCTCACGGCCACTCAAGTTTCGGCAGTATCTCAAAGAGTTTCTCAAGGCTTGGCATTTCCATTCCGCCCGCCATAACGGCTCCCATGACTTCATAACACTTGGCCCAGGTTTCACCGCGCACCATAACGCAGTATTCGCCCTCAAGTTTGAAGTGCGGAACTGAGCATGTAGCATAGCTACAAGCGGATTGGATATTGTCATAACCTCTTTCACGCGCAAAGATATCAAGGCGTTTCTGGATAGCGGCTGTGTATTCCGCTGTTATTTCTTCAGCCGTTGGAGGTGGCGGAGGCGGAGGCGGAACAAATACTTCGCCATCTTTTATCCACCCTCTTTGAACCTCATCGCCCACGAGATACTGGTTAGGCTCCCACGTATCAGTGTCGAAATTCGACACAAATTCTATTGGCAAAATTACAACTATAGTTTCAATGCCTTTGACACTTGAAGTACTTGCGTATTGCATATTATCCCCCCTAGTATCCCCATGCGAGAATATGTGCGGTTATAGATTTTCGTCTGTCGTCTGAGTCCTGAGTAAATACTATTATTTGGGTATCGTTGAATGAAATCAGCTGAAACCACATATCATTAGCTGAGTCGCCCTTACCTGTGTCACTTGGTGTAACCGTCATTACAGATACACCCAAACATTTGTTAGGAAACAAGCCTGGCGGGATCGGTATTGTTCGCTCACTCTGTCCAGGGAAAGGGCCGGCCTCGAACCACACCATAATGAAACCGCCAGGGAAAACGACTTTACCCTCTTTACCCGTTTCTTTGCTCATTTTGTTTGCGGTTATACGCTCCACCCAATTGTTTAATTTATTATCCAGTTTTTCTATTTCTTTATTCACATAATTGTGACTTGCCACCAGTTTGCCGTTCATTGCAATCATCCCGCCAAATTCGGCTTGGACGGGAAAACCTTTAATATCGTTAGTGGTCCGACCTTTATAATCACTTATATGATTTTCTATATCGTCTAGTTCTAGGTTGCCTGGATTTTTAAAGTCAGCCGCAAATTCCTTTGCTCCCAGCTTCCAGCCTATCGGCGGTATTTTCTCAATAGACGCCGTATAAGGCTCAGAGCGCATAATATCCGCATTTATCAATATCTCAATAGCGGCATTGGTTATATTCGCGTCACCTACGCTAATTCCAAAGGCAAATAACTTTTCAGCAAAAATTGTATTTGTAATTGAAATTGGTATCCATTTGTCATTGCCCTTCTCGTCTTTCTTATTTATATATTGCCCGGCTTCATAGCTTCCATCATCTTTAAGTAGCTGAAAAAGCGCCCCCTCTATATAGTCGCTATCAGGAAGAACCGGAAGTTTATCGCCAATACCAACTTTGGGAAGTGTAGTTTTAATTCTGTCGTAAACAATCTGGACACGCGCATTGTCGCAGGCTGTCTGAAGTATCATCGCTTCGGTATTGATTTTCGCTAATAATCTATCCAACTCCGCTCTGCCGCCTGCGCGTAGCCATGTCCCATGCTCAAAATTATTCCAGGGCGCGGGTGTGATTCTGGTCGCAAAGAAAGCTAGAACGTCGGCTATGGCGGTGTTATAGGCACTGGTGTTTATTTTGTAATCCTTGTAATCCTTAGCAACTAAATCATTGAGCCTTATTTGTTCTGCCGTGATTATTTTCCAGTCAGCCTGAAGCGCTATTTTTTGAGGAACAGTCAGAAAGTTTATATCTATAGTGCTGTAAATATCCAATGAAGCTCTTGCGGCATTAAGGCTCCAGTTGCCTGATGTATCGCAGGCCTTTATCCAGAAAACACCTGTACGCGTATTATTCAGGCTTGTCACAAGTTTATTTGCCGTCAAGTCCGTTGCGACAACATCGGCCACGTCCCAGGTGCTGCCCTCCCTGATTTCATAACAGG
>JAIRRD010000258.1 GCA_031256155.1 Holophagales bacterium | reverse complement strand
ATTTAAGTTGAGTCCATCCCAGGCCGCCTCCAGAGTTCTGAGGGACGTTGTTCCTATAGTCATGAGTTCTCTTGACCTGTGTTGCAGGACATATTCCAGTTCACGGGCAGTTGCTTCCGGTATTTCGTACCTCTCTTCGTGCATGGCGTGGTCTTCTATGTCCTCAGCCGTCATTGGGCGAAAAGTCCCTAAACCAACATGCAGGCACACGGGACGCCATAGGCAGGCTTTTTGTTCCAGCTTATCAATAAGCTCCGGCGTAAAGTGCAGACCAGCCGTTGGTGCCGCCACAGCTTCGCCATACTGTGAGTGAAATATAGTCTGATAGCGGTCATTATCTTCAACACCAGCGGAATGTTGTATGTATGGCGGCAGCGGCAAATGTCCTATGGAATCCACAGCCTCCCAGTCAAATGGAGCATCGCCGCGCAGTTGAATTATTCTAAGACCATCGTCCAGTTCCGTTTCTACCACAAGCTCCGCAATGACAGACCCATCAGTTGGGTCTATGACGCTTGCCCTTTTTTTTGGCCTCAGCCTGGCAGCGGGGCGTACAAGTGCCTCAAACCTATTATCCCTAAGGGATTTGAGGAGCAGCGCTTCGCCGCCTCCTCCGCCGGTACGCCGCAAAAACAGCCTCGCACGACGGACTTTCACATCGTTAGGCACCAAAAGCGCCCCGTCCGGTATCCACTCAGGCAACTGCCGTATATGAGAATGGCGCAAATGGCCATTGACGGCATCAACCACCAGCAACCGCGCCCCATCGCGCTCTTTGAGCGGATGCTGGGCTATTAATTCGTTTGGAAGGTCAAAGGTGAAAGTGCTACGTTTCATGACTATATGGCAATTCCGTGTGAAACGTACGGTATGTCAGGGGTACGGCGGTCAGTAATGGACATGTTGTGATTGTATAGCAGTTCAACTTATTGTAGTTGAACCGCTATATCCAAAGCCACTTGCAAAGGGAACTACTCACTTGACTTGGGAGAGAGCCAAAATAGAGGGATCATGCCGTGGACGCAATTCATTGGAAAACTGCACTATTTCTTTGTAACATAAGGTTTTGTTCGCGGACGGTCTGCCAATTTCTAAGTCAAGTGAGTAGTTCCCTTTGCAAAACCTTCCATATCGAAATTGCGGAACACGATTTTGAGATGAAATTGCTATTTTTTTGGCATTGCTTTCGCTCCTGTAGTGGGCTTGGTGTCAACATGCTGACTCTATTGGATAGATTATTGCCTTATATTTCCCGCCTGGGGCGACGAGTTGACCTAGCTGTACCTGTTTTTGTCTTGCTGGCTATGGTGGTCTTGATACTCCCGCTACCGGCAATAGGTATAGATTTATTAATTGTTATTAATGTTACTGTTTCTTTATTGATTTTGATGTTGGGCATGTATGTAAACAAGCCCCAGGAATTCAATACTTATCCATCAATTCTGTTGATAATTACACTTTTTAGGTTGGCGGTTAATGTTGCCACTACAAGAAGAATCCTTTTATACGGTGGTGAACAGGGTGTTGAGGCAGCTGGTCATATGGTTAGAGCTTTTGGCCAATTTGTTGTTGGCGGCAGTTATGTCATAGGATTAGTTGTTTTTCTCATATTATTAGCCATTCAATTTCTGGTTATAAATCATGGCGCTGGACGCATTGCTGAAGTGACGGCACGTTTCACTCTAGATGCTATGCCAGGCAAACAGATGGCTATTGATGCCGACCTCAACGCTGGCTATATAGATGAGACCGAAGCCAGGCGACGCAGATTGGAATTGCAGGAGGAAACAAACTTTTATGGGGCGATGGATGGTGCGGTTAAATTCACACAGCGGGATGCCATAGCTTCTTTTTTAATTCTGGGCGTGAATATTGTAGCCGGTATAGCCATTGGTATTTTGAAATACGACATGGAAGTCATACGAGCAATGGAGACTTTCACCCTGCTGACTGTTGGCGATGGACTTGTTACTGCAATTCCCAGTCTTTTGATCAGTGTGGGCGGCGCTATTCTCACTACAAGAAGTGGCAGCAAGTCCAACAATATGGGTTCTGATGTTATAAATCAGTTCTCAAAAGATGCGCGCCCGCTCTATATAGCTTCCAGCGCTCTCTTCCTGTTTGGTATTATCCCTGGTATGCCATTAATGCCTTTTTGGTTTATGTCCGCTATATCAGGACTTATGGCATACACTACATCAAGATTCGCTATAAAAAAAGCAAAAGAAGACAGTATTGCTGAAGCCAAGGAAAAACTCAAGCCTGAAGGGCCGGAAAAGGTCGAATCTTTATTGAAAATTGACCCACTGGGACTAGAAGTTGGTTATGGCTTGATACCGTTGCTGGACGTGGCTCAAGGCGGTACTGTACTGGAACGCATTAAATCAGTGCGCCGCCAGATAGCACAAGAGCTGGGTATTGTTGTTCCACCTATTCGCATAAGGGATAATCTGCAACTGCCAGCAAATTCTTACCGCCTTTTGATGCGCGGCGAGGAAGCGGGACGCGGAGATCTGGTGCCCGGTCAGTATCTGGCTATGAATCCTGGAACGGCAACGGAACATTTGCATGGGGTAGCTACTACGGAACCGGCATTTGGCCTGCCAGCTTTCTGGATTCAAGAGGCTCAAAAGGACAGGGCACAATTATCCGGTTATACGGTGGTTGACGGGCCTACAGTTATGACAACTCATATTTCTGAATTGCTCAAGCAGCGTGCACCGGAATTATTGGGGCGTCAGGAGATTCAAGGATTGTTGGACAATCTCAAAGAAATTGCTCCCAAATTTGTTGATGAGTTGGTACCCAATGTTGTTCAGGTCGGTATTCTACAAAAGGTTCTTCAGAATTTACTGAAAGAGCGTGTTTCTATACGCGATCTCGCCAAGATTCTGGAAGCTATGGCGGATGTGATCACTATTACACGTGACCCTGTTATGCTCACAGAGTTTGTCAGGCAACATCTTGGGCGCGCAATAACCACACCTCATCTTTCAGAGGTCAATGAACTCGGGGTGCTGGTGCTGGATCCATCTATTGAACAGAGCATACAGCAAGGTATTGAAACGTCGGACAGGGGCAGTTTCCTGGCAATAGACCCAAATAGAATACAAGAACTATTAACGCGAATAACAAATAGTATCACTGATTTACTGCCTGGCGCTCAGCCCGTACTGCTTACAAACCCGATTGTAAGGCCGCATTTGCGCCGCATCTTGGAGAGAGCTATGCCTCACTTGGTAGTTCTGAGCCACTCGGAAATACCCCTTGATGTGCGTGTTGTGAGTCTGGGGACAGTTGCATGAGGAGTGAGCGATGCTGGTAAAGACATTCGAAGCGCCCACCATGCAGGAAGCGCTGGCAATAATCAAGCAGGAAATGGGTGAGGATGCCTTCATACTCTCTACTCGTAAACGTACGCGTACCAATGTGAACGGAAGCGAAGAAACAGTAATGGAAGTTACAGCCGCCATTGACGAAGCGAATGTACCTGTCGCGCCGACAAAAGCTGATATGACATACGGCCTTCGCCCGCCTCTTGCTTCGCGTGCAAAAACTGACGCGCCGATGCCTCTGCCGACAGCGCAGCCCAAAACTAACAAGACGCAGCCCAAAAGCGATCCGGTTCCTAAATTTGCGGAAAAACAAACTGCTCCAGAGCCATCAATGGATTTACAGCCAATCCGCCGTGAACTCCTAGAAATCAGAGGAGCTGTTGAAGCCCTTAAAGAGCATGAAACACGTAACAGTTCGATTCTCACTGAGCTTGACCAGCTCAAGTCCATGCTCAACCGCATCCAAAGACACGGAATGCCATCTTTGACCCATCAGCTACCACCTTCGCTGTTGAGATTGTACGGTGATCTAGCGGCTAATGACCTTGACCCAATGATTGCAGTCAGACTGTGTGAATACACTCAGCGCGCTCTGGTTGAGCACGGCGGCGAAGATAATGTTGAACACGACAAAGCTCATCTGTTCATGCGCCGTGTCATCGCTGACTTTATCCCCGTGGCCGCTCCTATCCAGCTAGACCCGAATAAAGTTCAGGTAGCGGCTCTGGTAGGCCCCACAGGTGTTGGCAAAACCACTACTATAGCCAAGTTAGCTGCTTACGCAAAGCTGAACCTGAAGCAAAAAGTGGCACTACTGACACTGGATACTCTACGTGCGGGCGGTGTTGACCAGCTTCAGCAATATGCCCAGGTTCTTCAAGTCCCAATTCACGTAATCATTACAGCAGAGGATCTGAAAAACGCATTGCACTTTTATCGGGATCGCTCTCTGATTCTGATTGATACTCCAGGATATCAGCTGCATGACACTGAACGGCTGGAGAAACTTGGGACCTTGCTGGAAGAGCTTCCGCTTGTGGAGACCCACTTGGTTTTACCCGCAACAGCAAAACCACGGGACCTCGCGGAAGTAGCGCAACGATTTGAAAAATTGCGCCCTAGCCGTTTGATATTCACAAAATTGGATGAAACTTGCACGTATGGACCGATTCTCTCAACTTTGGTTCGCGTCAAGCGTCCCATCAGTTATCTAGGAACGGGCCAGGAAGTTCCGCAGGACTTGGAGCTTGCGACCAGCCGCAGAATCGCCGATTTGATACTTCCCCCAGCACAGGTGCTTTCATGACAGAACAGGCACCTAAATCAAAAATGTCCTCAAATAAGCAGCAAAAAGAAGATCAGCTCTTTAATTCAAGGGTTATAGCCATAACTTCCGGCAAAGGAGGCGTGGGGAAAACCAATGTGGTGGCCGGTCTTGCTACCTCACTTGCAAAGGCGGAACAGCGGGTTGTGGTACTGGACGCTGATTTTGGCTTGGCTAACATAGATATTCTTTTAGGGTTATCTCCAAAACACACTTTGGAGCACGTTCTGCGGGGCGAGCGGGTTCTTGAAGAAATCATACTGGAAGGCCCGCATGGTATCCGCCTGATTCCCTCCTCCAGCGGTATTCAGGAATTTACCAAACTGGACACATCTGCAGAACTCAGATTGATCCAAGGCCTGCAGCGTATCGCTGGAAACACTGACTGGCTGTTAATTGATACTGCGGCCGGTATTCACAACTCTGTCATCAAGCTCTTGGTCGCGGCTCAGGAAATAATTCTGGTTAGTACTCCAGAGCCAACTTCAATGGTGGACGCATTTGCTATGGTCAAAGTGCTTCATTCAATAGACCAGACCAAACCAATCTGGCTACTGATCAACAACGCATTAAACAGGGAAGAAGCGGAAGAAACACTTGACCAGATACAAGCGGCAGCCCAGCACTATTTGAGCAAAAACATAAATAGCCTCGGCCTGATACCCTCAGATAATCATCTCCTGCAGGCTGTCAGGCAACAGCAGGGCGTTGTTGACCTCTTCCCCGACAGTCCAGCTGCAAAAGCATTTCAAGCCATTTCGGAAATACTGATGGAAAAAATTTCTCTGAAAAAAGATGGATTTAATGCATTCTGGAAGGAGTTGAGTCAGGTTTAGGCATGGCATCAAATCTTGGGAAAAAAAAATCTCCTGTCCGCACAAAGTCCAAAAGTAGCGAAAAACAGGAGCAAATTGCGTTGAGCTATGACGCCATCAGTGCAAACTCACAACTTTGCGCCGCCAAAGTTGTGAGTTCGCAGGCTATTGGCCCTGCTAAAGCTGCCTATCGCTCAACAAAGCGCAGGCTTGACACAAAATCAGAGACTCTGGACATCAATCAGGAAACATTAAATACTGCCGAAACCACCGGACAAGAAAACCGCGATGACATGATTATGGAAGGCATTCCGCTTGTTAAATACATTGCCTATCGCATTGCAAGTCGCGTTCCCTCGCATGTTGATGTTGACGATCTTATCAATTCAGGAATTATGGGACTTATTGAAGCGGCGGAACGTTTTGAACCTGAGCGCAACGTAAAATTTAAAACCTATGCGGAACAAAGAATTAGGGGCGCTATCTTAGATGACCTGAGGGGCCTGGACTGGGTTCCCCGAGCATTGAGGCGAAAAAAGAAAGATATTGAAGGGGCTTATCACTTCCTGGAGCAGCAACATGGCAGAGCGGCCACAGATGAAGAAGTCGCTACATTTCTCAACATCCATCTGGATGAACTCCATAAATCCCTTGATGAGCTAAAAGGAATAACACTGGGGCTTTTCACGGACTCAGAGACCCAAAACGGCGATGACATTGTATCTTTTATTCCTGATCCCGATGCAGAAGACCCGTCCATAAAATTGCACGAAAGGGAAATTCGGGAAATTTTAAAGGAATCTATAAAATTACTTCCTACAAAAGAGCGCTTAGTCGTGCAACTCTATTATTTTGACGAACTGACCATGAAAGAAATCGGAACTCTTATCAACATCACAGAAAGCAGAGTGTCACAATTACATACAAAGGCTATGCTTCGCCTAAGGGGTAAACTCCGAAGCAATATGGTCAACGGGAGGTAGTCGCACGCTATGGCAAAAATTCTGAGCCAGGAAGAAGTAGATGCCCTGCTCAAGTCGCACGCAAAGGGCGGCAAGGAGCCGCCATCTTCCGGCCCTGAAAAGGCATCGGCCAAACCTAAAAAAGCGGTCCCACAGAAAAAGGTAAGCCTTTACAACTTCCGCAGACCTGATCGCGTAAGCAGAGAGCAAATGAGATCCCTGCACTTCATGCACGATCGCTTTGCGCGCAATTTCAGCTCCAGTCTATCAGCATATTTGAGATTCATTACAGAAGTAAATCTGATAAGCGTTGAGCAGTTGAGCTATCAGGAGTTTCTGTTATCAGTGCCAGACCCAACATGTTTTAACGCAATTTCGCTCAGACCTCTTGAGGGTGCTATAGCTATGGAAATCAACCCTCAGTTGGTATTTCCCATAATAGATAAGATGTTGGGGGGCCCCGGTGAACCCGTCAAGCACATGCGCACAATGACTGACATTGAGCAATCCATTTTTGACGGCGTACTTAAACTCGCTTTGGACGATCTAAAAGATGCATGGAAAGGCATCATAGACCTGGATTTCAAAGTACAGGCCAGAGAAACATCGCCTCAGTTGATTCAAATCGTCGCGCCAAACGAAGTTGTCATTTTAATTGTCTTTGAAGTAAAAATGGCTACTGTTACAGGTATGATCAATTTGGCTGTCCCAAGTATCATTCTTGAGCCTGTTGCCAATAAGTTTGATCAAGAAATGTTTACGGGTTACAAAAAGAGCGCTACCTTTGAAGAAGCCAAACTTCTGGTTGAAAGCATAAAGCGGTGCAAAATGGCTGTTTCCGCTGAAATACGCGGTACTGTGTTGCGCTTGGCTGATGTGTTGAACCTTCAGGCAGGGGATATCATACAACTGGCAAAAAGATATGACGCACCACTGGATCTCACAATTGATGAAATCCCAAGAATGAAAGGCTATGTGGCTTTGAATAACAATCAAAAGCGAGTGTTCCAAATAACTTCCACCACAGAGGAGTCATAACATGGAACAAGTGATGAAGGATCTTGCGGAAAAATTAGGTGAATGTTTTGCGGAAAGCACTGTCTCCGTATTTTCCATGCTCACCGGACGCGAATTTACCGTAAAACCCGAACCTGGTGAAATGAACGATCATGCGGAAATAGCGAGCAACCTGCCTCCCGATTCCATTTTTGTCAAATCAATCTACAGCAAGGGCGTAACAGGAGCTATTTTTTTTAGTATGCCGCTCAAGGAAAGCACCATTCTTGTTGATCTCATGCTTGGCGGGGATGGGAACCCATCTGACAGTTTGGCTGGTGATAGCAAAGACGCACTTTCTGAAACATTCAATCAAGTCATGGGTAGCGCTAACCAGACTCTGTCTGATCAGGCTGGCGAGACTCTGAGTATTTCAGGCTTGGAAATCTTACAATTTGAATCTTTTGACGCAGCCTCAATAGGAACTGCCCTTGGTCCTGGTCCTTTTTTAAATATCCCACTCGCTACCAATCAAGATTCTCTTAAAACCAATATTCACCTGCTCACCTCTTCGATTTTGGCCGAACAACTCAAGCGCAAGTTAGGACTTGAAATTCCAGATGAACCGCCATCATCCTCCGAGTCCGCCTCTCAAGCGGCCGGTTCGCAACATACACAGCAAATAGTTTCTATCAGCACTGAATCCAGTGTGGACACCAGGAATCTAGATCTGCTCTTGGATATCGAATTGCCTGTTGTTGTGAGAATGGGGCACACGGTAATGCCTTTAGGCGAAGTACTGAAACTCACACCAGGCTCTATCCTGGAATTGAACCGTCCCGCTGACGCCCCTGTCGATTTGCTTGTTAATGGCAAACAAATAGCTAAAGGTGAAGTTGTCGTTGTTGACGGCAACTTTGCTTTCCGCATCACAGAAATCGAAAGCACTGCACAGCGCCTGCAAAATTTGAGTTAATGCTAAGTTGCATTCAAACGAATGTAGCTTGGTATGGACAGTGAATTTTACTGGACACTCGCAAACAATTTGATAAAATCAGCTTTGTTGGACGCGTAGCTCAGTCTGGTTAGAGCGCTACCTTGACACGGTAGAGGTCGTTGGTTCGACTCCAATCGCGTCCACCAGTAAAAACAGGCAGTTGCGGGGATTCAACGATGTGAATGACCGCAACTGCTTAACTTTTGTGTAAAAATCTAGTGTTGGCGCGATTTGTGGGGTAGCGAAAAACACCCGTACTACCGAAATGCTACCGAGGTGTAATAATGCAAATTGGAGGTCAAAGCCCGTGTTTATGACAAGTTCAGCATTTTGCGATTAGTCCCTAAGTATGCAAAAATCTTTTCAAGGCGGTATTGGTGCGGATTAACGCCGAATCTGACAGCCCTGCGACTGGAGGTTCACATGAAA
>JAIRRD010000249.1 GCA_031256155.1 Holophagales bacterium | reverse complement strand
GGAACTGGTCTATCATTACCTTTCAACTTTAAAATCAAGTATTGACAATGGCAAAGCGCCAGCTCTGGTTGACTGCCTGAATTGCGAGATGGGCTGCAACGGAGGTCCTGGAACACTATGCCATGATCTGCCGCTGGATGAAGTTGAATATCTTGTTGAAAAAAGAAGCCAGGCGCTGCAAAAAAAACACCGTGTGAAGGGTTTTTTCAGCCAAAGACGCACACATAAAGCCATACTTAAAATACTGGGTAAGTATTGGAAGCGCGGCCTGTACCATCGCTCTTACAAGGACAGGCACACTAATAACTGCATATTGAAGCCGTCTGAAAATGAAATTGCCGAAATCTTCAAATCAATGGAAAAATATACAAAAGAGGATGAATACGACTGTTTGGCCTGTGGCTACGGGGACTGCCGGAGCATGGCCATGGCTATTCACAACAAGTTCAATCGCCCCGAAAACTGCACAAAGTATCTGAAGAGAATATCTGAAAAAGAAAAAGAGCACGCAGAATATGAAACTAAACAAGCGAAATTCAAACATAACGCACTTATAGAAATGCTGGACGCAGAAATTGAAAACACGAATGCTCTGAGCGAAACAGTTTCCACAATTTCAAGTGGCGTAATTGATACAGTAAGCTCTGTCCGCAACTTTCAGGGTGAAGTTAAAAGTTCCAGTGATTTTGTTCAGCAGATGCTCGTTGTGGCAGGCTCCATACGTGAAATTGCTGACCAGACCAATATGCTTGCCATGAACGCAAGCATTGAAGCGGCCCACGCTGGCGATGCGGGCAAGGGCTTTGCGGTTGTGGCAGACGAGGTTCACAAACTCGCTGGCAGGTCTCAGGCCGAATCGCAAAAAATAGCGCCCTACATTGACAAACTGCAGAATACATTCGATGCGCTTATAAATGATGCTACTGCGGTAATATCGCAATCAGAATCAAACTTGGATGATGTAAAAAAAGTTCAAAGTGCGCTTGATCATCTGGCGAATGTCACCAATAGTTTCGCGGAACGCTTCAGCAAATAGTAAAAATAAAGAAACTGAAAAACACCAATAATTGTACGGATAATGTATATATGCGGTTCTACCTCAGAAGGAGGGAAACATGAAGTTGGTTAAAATTGCAATGGCAATTTCTCTTTTATCCGCGCTACTGAGCGCCGCTCCCCAGCCGCCCTCGAATGCGCTTGGTTTTATAAATCTTATTGATGGGTTGTTGAAAGCTCGGGCGGTCGCAACTCGCAAGCCATACAACAAACCTTCTCTCCCGCCATATTTATCCGCTGAACAACGCATGGAATGGTGGAGGGAAGCCAGGTTCGGATTGTTTATACACTGGGGTCTGTACTCCGTTCCCGCCGGAGAGTGGGATGGTAAAACCAGCTATGGAGAATGGATACTGAATAGTGCCAAAATACCTGTGAGCCAGTACGAAAATTTTAAAACACAGTTCAACCCGACAAAATTCGATGCGGACGCATGGGTGAAAATGGCTGTTGATGCCGGTTTCAAATACATTGTCATCACTACCAAGCACCATGATGGTTTTTGCCTGTTTGACTCCGAACTCACGGACTGGTCCATTACCTCAACGCCATTCAAACGGGACATAATTAAAGAAATCGCTGAGGCATGTAAAAAACAGGACATAAAACTGGGACTCTACTACTCAGTAATGGATTGGCATCATCCGGATTATTTGCCGAGACGTCCCTGGGAAGACCGCCCGTCTGATGGGGCGAAGTTTGATGACTATGTGACGTATATGAAAGGCCAGTTAAAGGAACTGCTCACCCGATACGGCCCTGTCTGGGTACTCTGGTATGACGGTTCATGGGAACACGCGTGGACGCGCGAAATGGGTCTTGATTTGTACAACTACACGCGTTCCTTTCAACCGCGAATCATAGTGAACAACCGTGCTGACAAAGGCGGTGCCACTACGCAAATGACCGTTGACAACCTCTTTGCGGGTGATTATCAGACACCTGAGCAGAGAGTCCCCCCAATGGGTCTGCCCGGCATTGACTGGGAAACCTGCATGACCATGAACGACCACTGGGGCTACAACAGCGCGGATAAAAACTGGAAGAGCGGTACGGAACTCATACGCACACTCATAGATGTTGCCAGCAAAGGCGGAAATCTGCTGCTCAATGTCGGGCCAATGGCAACAGGTGAAATTCCGCAGGCCAGCGTGGAACGCCTGTTCGAAATTGGACGATGGATGAAGGTCAATGGCGAATCCATCTATGGCACACAGGCAAACCCCTTTCCAAGTCTGGACTTTGGCCGCTGCACCCGACGAAACATCGACAGTTCGGCCACCAGACTGTACTTTCATGTCTTTGACTGGCCCAAAAATGGGACATTGAAAATTCCGGGTCTGTACAACAAAGTCACTAAGGCTTATCTGTTATCCAACTCGTCCAGACAACTAAAGGTTGTTCAAAGAGAGGGACAAACAGAAATCACCGTGCCTGCCGTTGCGCCAGATGACAAGGCCTCTGTTGTTGCTGTGGAAATATCAGGCGCTCCCGACATTGCGTTGCCGCCAGCTATCAATGCCGCTGCACCCATATTTGACAAAGAACTTGAGATCGTGCTTTTCACAGGTCGCCAAAATGTGGTTCTGCGCTATTCTCTGGACGGCTCGGAACCAACCGCTGAACATCCCATTGTCAGTCAGGGCAAAATTATAATAGATAAAACCTGTACGATAAAAGTCAGGGCATTCCGCGACAAAACGCCTGTCAGCCCAACCAGCGAAGCTGCGTTTAAGAAGGTCATTCCAAAACCGAGCGTCAAACCGGATAATCTGGCAGATGGCGTTGACTGGTCATATTTTGAAGGCTCTTTTAAATTGTGCGAAGAATTAAAAGAACCGAAGGATACGGGGACTTCAGTCAACTTTACGATTGAACCGGCCAAACGTCTGGAAAATTACGGATTCCGCTTCAATGGCTACATAGATGTCCCGGCAACGGGTGTTTTCACATTTTTTACAACCAGCGATGATGGCACTTGCCTGTGGATAGATGGCGAAAAGATTGTGGATAACGATGGAATCCACAGACGCACACTTAAGAGCGGCATGGTTGCGCTTGAAAAGGGTCTGCACGCCATCCGCGTTGATTATTTCCAGAGAAACGACAGTGCGGAACTGAAAATCCACTGGGAAGGCCCGGATGTGCCAAAACAGGCTATCGGGGATAATGATTTGAAACGGGATGAACCAAAAAAGCAGTGACCATGCAGTGTTAGATCACGCAAAAAAATACCCCAGAAATAGGGGCATCAAAATCGGCGGAAACTGGCGGAGAGTGAGGGATTCGAGCCCTCGGTACGCTTTTGACGCACACACGATTTCCAGTCGTGCTCCTTCAACCACTCGGACAACTCTCCATGAGCGGCCTGCTAATGCAGGAATAGAGAAGGATACCACATATTGAGGTTTGAGTATAGCAATCCCATGTGAATTATAACTACAATAAGTTAAACCGCTATAGCAATTTTCGCTTTCATAGCCCATTTACGGCGAGCCAAGCTCGCCTATGAGCTATGAGCGGCCGTGATTCGCAGGCGAATCCCGGCATAGCGGTTTGACTACGAAAAGTAAAACC
>JAIRRD010000231.1 GCA_031256155.1 Holophagales bacterium | reverse complement strand
CATAATAATTCTTGGAAAAGAGTAGCGATTTATGGCGGCGGCGATCTTGGAAAAATGCTTTATGAGAAATTGTACGCGACTGAGGTAACCGTCACCTGCATTATTGACCAAAATCCATCACTTCAGTTTCCGTATAATCTTGATGTAGTTGCACCAAAGCAATTTCTTGATTTACACCCTACTGTTGATGCAGTAATAGTAACACCCATCATTGATTCTGCAAAAATTTGCCACGAGCTATCGTCTCGTGTGGCTTGCTCAGTGGTATCTTTGGATTCCCTGATCATTGAAATAGAGGATTTGGAAAAACTGCACATTGCGTCTGAAATCATTGAACAAATAAAGGCTCGTATGTTTATATTGGATTTAAGCGATCCAGGTCGAGTCGTCGAAAATATGAGTTCATTGGAAATTCTACATAAGTTGACACAAAGTCACTACATTAACCATCTAAATAGAAGTAGTGATTTGCTAATGAGCTTTCTTAAGCCGTTTTATGAAGATTTACCCACTTGCAATGAAGGCTACATTTCGGAAGTATGTAAACTTCCAGAGTATATTTACAGGGATGGCATCTCATATCCCAAGGATATACGATCGAAGTATTTCAATGTGATTCACGGCATGCGCTACACTACTGATAATCCAAGCAATTATGACAATACCATACATTTTTTTGGTGACTGTCGTGCGTTAGGGATATTAGCAGAAGACAAATACACAATACAGAGCCAATTACAGCGTCTCCTCAATATCTCTGATCTATCACAAAGAATTCGAGTATTAAATTATGGCAGCGTATGTCGCAGTCCAGGAATATTTTATCATATCGAACATTTTAATATCCGCGAAAACGACATGGTTGTTTTCATAGGAAAAAACTTTTACAATTTGAGGCATTACGTTGATTCGAAAAGAGTCCACTTCTACTCCCTTGATTCCGCTTTTGATAGACCGCATACTTATGGCGAAGTGCTATTGTCTAATGCCCACATGAATCACAGGGGATACAGGCTTCTTGCAGACAAGATATATTCCATCCTCTCCGATTTCCTGCGTGGCTCCGATGACTATACCCATCCAGACGATTACCGCAGAAACAAAATGTCGCGCCGAAAGGAATTCATACCGCTAAAACGGTTGGACGTGGGGGAGACCGATGCGAGACAAAATGCGAATTCATCGCTTGATGGCTTTCTGGCTCACCTTAAGAGCGAAAAGACATCCTGCGATGGGGTCATCGGCTCCATCGTGATGAACTGCAACCCGTTCACTCTTGGACACAGATATTTAATTGAAGAGGCCCTGAAACAATGCGATTTCCTTTACATATTCGTTGTCGAGGAAGACAAATCGTCCTTTCCATTTAAAGACAGACTACTGTTGGTAAAGGCTGGGACAGATGATTTGGGAAGACTGAAGGTCCTCCCAAGTGGGAGTTTCATGATTTCGCTGATGACCTTCCCAGAGTATTTCTTGAAGGATTCAGCAAAGGACGCGAAGCTCGACGCGAGCGAAGACATCAGGATTTTTGCGGAATCTATCGCGCCTTCGCTGAATATCTCGAAGCGCTTTGTGGGAGAAGAGCCGACAGACCCTATCACGAGGCAGTACAACCTTGCGATGATCGAGGAATTGCCACGCAGCGGAATAGAAGTGACCGTAATCCCGCGAAAACTACGGCAGGACGGGACACCAATAAGCGCTTCGTGCGTGCGCGCCTTGCTGGAAGAGCGTCGTTTTGATTGTATTTCACAGATAGTGCCAGAGCCGACTTTGAAATACCTAAAGGACTACCATGTGAGCTAGCTTCTTGCGGCTCCTAATTGAACGCGACTTGGTATTACTCTCCCATTTTAATCAAGAATTGATACAAAGTTGCGGCGCAGACTGGGCAGCGCCATATGGTTGAGTACATCAGCGGCAAAACCGGCTAAAAGGAGACTTCTCGCGGAATTCAAGTCCAAACCGCGGCTTTGCAAATAAAAAAGCTCATCAGAGTCTAACTGACCTACAGCGGCTCCATGACCGCATTTGACATCATCAGCATAAATTTCAAGCTGGGGTTTGGTATCTATTTTGGCGTTTTCCGTCAACAAGAGGTTGCGACTGGATTGGCTGGCGCTTGTCTGCTGCGCCCCTGGACGTACCAGCACTTGTCCGTTAAATATGCCATGAGCGGAATCACCTATGATGTATTTTTGTAATTGTCTGCTGGAGCAGTTCGATACAGTATGGTCTATCAGACTGTGGGTATCAGCTGTTTGCGCGGCATTTATCAGCGTCAGACCATTTAATTCCAATTCAGCGTGTTCGCCGACAAATTTAATTTTTGGGTCGTGCCTGTATATGGCAGCACCTGCGGATATTGTTGTGGAGCTGTACGATGCAGATCTGGCAATGTCAGCGCACAGTGTGCAAAAATGAAAGGCACCGGGGCTTTCGCGTTGAATACGGTCGTGTCGTAGATTAGCGCCTTCGCCCAAAACTATCTCAACAACTGAATTGGTCAGATAATTCCCGCTGCCACAGTATTCCTCAATCAGATGCGCTTGTGCGCCCGGCTCCAGAACAACGAGAATACGGGGGAATGTGATTGACTGCCCGTCAGTTCCCATGTTGCTTGAATGAAACACAACATGTAAAGGAATTTCGGACGATTGTCCGCTGGATACACAAATAGCGGCTCCATCCCCAAAGCGTGCTGTGTTTATGTTTGCAAAGAAACCAGACGAGTTTGGATTGGCCAGCTTCCCCAAATATTTGATTACACGGGGCGCAGTTTCTGCCAACCGCGAAAAATAAATGCCGCCGCATAAGGCACTGGTGTCAGACAAATTGGGATTTAAGCGGCCATTTGTAAAAAGCAGGCGGCTGTGGGCAGTTTCCGGCACCAAACCATCCACAGGGGCTTGAGAAAGGGCTGTATCGTTAGCTATTTGATTAAATGCCTGGGAATAGACGGGGCTTAAATCTAAATATTTCCAGTCTTCATGGTCACTTGTTGGCAGTGGTGACGTGCGGATTTTTTCTTCAGCGGATTTTCGGAGCGGCTCCCAATCGGCGGGGCGGGAGTAAGACATTGGTGTTTGCAGAAAAAGAGCTTCAACATTTTCTGCCATCAGCACCTCCCCGATTGGTTTTCTGCTTGAATCCAGTCGTAGCCTTTTGCTTCCAGTTCAAGAGCCAATTCACTGCCGCCATGTAATACAAATTTCCCGCCGTAAAGGACATGGATACTATCAGGTTTGATTGTTTCCAGAATTCTGGGGAAGTGCGTAATCACAAGCAATGCCCTGTCAGGGCGCTTCAGCGCCATCACCGCTTCGCCCAGTACTTTCAATGCGTCAATATCCAGGCCCGAATCCAATTCATCTAAAATCGCCAGCTTGGGTTCGAGAACGCTCATTTGTAAAATTTCATTGCGTTTCCGCTCGCCGCCCGAAAATCCTTCGTTTAAGCTGCGATCCAAAAAGGCCGGGGCCATTTTGACCAGTTTGAGCTTTTCCTGAATAAAATCGTCAAACTCAAGCGGGTCCAGTTCGTCCTGCCCATTGGCCTCAGCGTTTTTGTTGTAGGCAATTCTAAGGAATTGGCTGTTGGAGACTCCCGGAACTTCTATAGGGTTTTGAAAGCCCAGGAAGAGACCGGCCCTTGCCCGTTCATCAGCAGTCAGTTCCAGCAGATTTTTGCCATAAAAATATGCTTCTCCGGCAGTGACCTCGCAGGCAGGATGCCCGGCCAGTACTTTACCGAGAGTTGATTTTCCTGATCCATTCGGCCCCATGATAGCGTGGATTTCACCTGGTTTTACCTCCAGATCAACACCTTTCAATACCTGGTTATTGCCAATTCGCGCAGCAAGGTTTTTTATTGTTAGCATCGGTTTTTTCCTGTTTTTTAACTACCCAACACTGCCTTCAAGTTTTAGTGAAAGCAGTTTGGTTGCTTCAACGGCAAATTCCATTGGCAGTTCTCTGAATACTTCTTTGCAAAATCCGTTTATTATCATGGAGATTGCGTCTTCAATCGAAATCCCGCGCTGTTGAAAATAAAATAACTGTTCCTCACCTATTTTGCTTGTTGTAGCTTCGTGTTCAACTTTGGCGGATGGATTTTGAACTTCTATGTACGGAAATGTATTTGCGCTGCAAGTTTGTCCAATTAACATAGAGTCACATTGACTGAAATTGCGGGCGCACGTAGCACCAGGCATTACTCTGACAAGCCCTCTGTAGCTGTTTGAGCTGCCGCCAGCGCTAATTCCCTTGGAAATGATAGTGGACTTTGTATTGCGCCCAATATGTATCATTTTAGTGCCGGTATCGGCCTGCTGTTTATGGTTGGTCAGAGCGACACTGTAGAACTCTCCAATGCTGTTTTCTCCCAGAAGTATGCAGCTTGGGTATTTCCAGGTAATTGAACTGCCTGTTTCGACTTGTGTCCAACTGATTTTGGATCTGGGACCTTTGCACAGACCGCGTTTGGTGACAAAGTTAAAAATTCCGCCTTTACCCTCGCTGTCGCCCGCATACCAGTTTTGGACTGTCGAATATTTGATGTCTGCGTCATCCAGAGCAATTAGTTCAACAACCGCCGCATGAAGCTGGTTTATATCAAATTGAGGCGCTGTGCAACCTTCCAGATAGCTGACGCTCGAACTTTCTTCCGCTACTATTAGAGTTCGCTCAAACTGGCCCGATTCCTTATTGTTAATTCTGAAATACGTGGATAAATCCATCGGGCATTTAACGCCTTTTGGAATAAAGCAAAACGAACCATCGGTAAATACAGCGGAATTAAGAGCGGCGTAAAAATTATCTGTGTATGGGACAACGCTGCCAAGATATTTTTTTATTAAATCGGGATGTTCTTTAATTGCTTCTGACAGTGAACAAAAAATGATGCCTTGTTCTCTAAGACGATCCTTATAAGTGGTGGCAACGCTAACTGAATCAAATACCACATCAACAGCCACGCCTGCCAGAGCTTTACGCTCCTCTATCGGCACACCTAACTTGTCGAAAGTCCTTAAAAGTTCAGGGTCAACTTCATCCAAACTGTTATATTTTGGCTGTTTTGATTTAGGTGCTGAATAATAGACAATTTTTTGAAAATCAGGCGTTTTGTATTTTATGTGCGGCCATTCGGGATATTTCATTGTAAGCCAGTGTTTATATGCTTTAAGTCTCCATTCCAGCAACCATACAGGTTCGCCTTTTTTGCGTGAGATTGTGCTGATTACTTCTTCATTTAACCCAGGCGCAACCGAATCTGTTTCAATATCTGTCACAAACCCGTACTTGTATTCCTGACTGGTTAAGTTCTGAAGCGGCAAATCCATAATCTTGTCCACAAGTAACAACGACTATATTATAGCAGTTCACATGGAACAGCTATACATTTTCCAGTTCCTGAATCAATGCGTTCAAGCGCTCTTTGAGCATCTCCAATTGGTCATCCTGAAGGTCACCCGGGATTGCTGTTCTACCCAAACGCAGTATTTCCAAGGCCCTCGCGTTTTGTCCGGCGGCGGCCAATGCGCTGCCAAGCTGAAAATAGTTGATCAGCGTCGGTTCATGCTGAATTTTTGGAACTATCAAGTCTATAACTTCCTGAGGATGATGGAAATCCAGTAAATACTGGCCCAGCAGTGTCGTGGCTCTGGATTCCTGACCCGGAAGGGGATTAGCTTGCAGGCGCTTTACTTCGGCTAAATCTTTCTCGGTAGCTTTTCCGGTCATTATAAGAAAAGCCTGACGGATTACAGCGCATTCCCATGCGCCGCTGCTCTTGGGATATGCGTCTAAATAGTTGTTCAGAGCCTGCATAACCGCTGAACTGTCGCCTTTGGTCATCAGAAAATCAACGGCTAAACGCAGGGCGTTGAAGCAAAGGCGAGGATGGCACTGGGATGTCGAAAAGGCCAGGAGTTTTGGCGTGGCCTGTGATATGTCTTTCAGTGCCCGAATCTGCAGGTCAATCCATTCAGCGCGGTCACTATCAGTAATTTTTCTGGCCTCTTGCAGGCATTTTTTGGCTTCTTCCTGGTTTTCTTCCTGCAGCCATTCCTCCGCTCTGTCCAGCCATGCCTGGGCGCGCCTGCTACCGCCTCTCGCGCTACGTAACTGGCTTGAGGTTCTTGAATCAAGCAAAATGAGCAGTTCCGGGTCGCCTGGGTTATGCCTCAACAGGTCATGAAGAATAGCAAAAGATTTTTGATGATCTGAAGCATGAAAGTAGCCCTCAGCCAACAACTCTCGGATATTAATTTCACCCGGCTGATATTCAGAAGCTTCTTTCAACAGTTGGATCGCCTTGCTGTATTCACCACGCGCTATGTGTATCTCGCCCATAGCACTTAACGTGTCACCATTCCGCTCCATTTCCAGTGCACTTTTTGAGGCTTCAAAAGCTTCTTGCAGGTCATCTTGATCCAAAAACAGCTCTGCCATGGCCATTTTGGGTTCCAGCTCTTCCGGTCGAAGGTCAGAAGCGGTACGGAGGGCTTCAATTGCTCTATCAATCTGATGAAGATGATCCTGAGCAATCTTGGCGATTAACATCCAGGCTTCGTAATGCCGCGGACTCAGTTGAACTACTCTACGGGCGATGTAAATGGCTCTGTCAGAATCGCCGATAATTTCTTTCAGCGCCGCCACAGTAAAGAGTAATTCATAGTTTTTTGGATCAATGTGCAATGCTTCTTCAAGTCTTTGGACGGCTTCTGGAAGTTGGGAGTTATCCAACAGAACGGTTGTCTCCAGAAGTGCCCGCCTCAAATGAGCCATGCTTTTGGTTTTGGCAATTGGCAGGATTCTGGCTCTGTACCTTGTAAAAAGTTCTCTGGCACCCAATAGTTGCAAATTTTCTTCAACAGCGCTTTCCCAGCGCTTTGTAAACGCATGGGCATCCAGCTTATTATTTTGCTCCATCTCTTGAACCAGACTCATCAAACCATTGCGAAGCATGACTTCACTGCGTTCCAGCTTGCCTAATTGATCTGATACGGTTTCAAGATAGGTTTCAATGCGCTTCAGGCTTTCCTCAAGCCCTGTGATTCGCTCCAATAGATGTTCATCAAGATCTTCTTCTGTTTCAACTCCTGTTTCCTCATCGTCATCCCAACCGTGATCCCCCGTAACAATGAGAAGACGGGTACCACATTTCCGGCAGACCTCGCGATCGCCGGGGTTCCAGGTAGTACAATTTTGACAATATGTTCCAAGAGCGTCTTCACTCATTTTGTAAGGATATCCTTTCCAGGCACAGCAGTTCAACTACAATAAGTTGAACTGATATATACTGAGATCGTATGACAAAACAAGTGGTTATTGCCCATAGCCCTGACTCTGACGATGCCTACATGATGGCCCCCCTGGCCTTGGGTTGGTTAAGGGGAGACGCAGATTTTCAACGCTTTGGTTTTGAATTTGTCCGTAATGACATAGAAACTTTGAATCAGAAAGCTTTAGAAGCCCAATATGACGTTACAGCGATCAGTTTTGGAGCTTACCCGGAACTTGAAGACAAATATGATTTGCTCAGGGCTGGTTCAAGTATCCAGGAGGGGACAGGCCCGTTGGTTGTAGCCAGAGAGTGCCTGAAACCAGAGGATTTACTTAATAAAACAGTAGCCATTCCTGGCCTTAGGACCAGCGCTTATCTCGCCATGCGCCAGTGGATGCCCGGACTCAAGACTGAATTGGTACCATTTGACAAAATTATGGATAGCGTAGCCGATGGGCATTTTGACGCCGGACTGCTCATTCACGAAAGCCAGCTTATGTACAGAGATAAGGGATTGTGCTTGGTTGCGGATTTAGGCGACTGGTGGAAAAAACAGTATGACTTGCCACTGCCGATGGGCGGTAACGCTATCAGAAAAGACATGCCTCTGGAAGAAAAACAAGCGTTTGCTAGGCTCATGCGTAAAAGTGTGGAAACAGCAATGTCCAGGCACCAGGAGAGTATTGATTACGCGCAGAGTTTTGGACGCGGTATGGTTCGCGAAATGGTTGACAGGTACGTCCGAGCCTGGGTAAATGATTTCACAATAGACGTAGGCGATAGAGGGGTACAGGCGGTTTGCACACTTCTCGGCAAATCGATTTTGTGGATTTATTAAAAGGTGTTACGGTGATTGAAGAGTATCCCAAAAATTTCCATCTCAAAATCATGGAACTCAATTTTGATATGGAACCGCTATAAATGGATGGTTCCAAAAATATATCTGACCGGAGGCTGTGATGTCTGTACCGATGCTGGACCTTGCCGCACAAAATGTTGTTGTGAAGCAAAAAGTGCTGAATGGCCTTTCTACACTCATTGATCGCTGTACCTTTGTCCTTGGAGAAAATGTAACGGGCCTGGAAGCGGATTTGGCGGGTTACAGCGGCGCTGCCTTTGCCGTTGGTATGTCCAGTGGTACAGATGCCCTGCTCGTTGCTCTTATGGCACTGGGCGTGGGTCATGGGGACGAAGTTATCCTGCCCAGCTTCACATTTTTCGCCACAGGCGGCGTAGTGGCACGGCTTGGTGCTGTGCCTGTGTTTGTTGATATTGACCCCGTTACCTTCAATATAGCCCCGCGGGCTGTTGAAGCCGCTATAACCGCACGCACCAAGGCTATAATGCCAGTCCATCTCTTTGGCCAATTAGCCGATATGCCAAAAATAATGGAAATAGCCAATTCCAAAGGGATTCCGGTTATTGAGGACGCATGTCAGAGCCTGGGGGCTAAAGGTTGGGGCAAGAGCGCCGGCCAGTTCGGTCAAATAACAGGATGCTCCTTTTATCCAACCAAAAATCTGGGCGCTTTCGGAGATGCCGGTTCAACACTCATCCGCAATGATGAATCGCTGACCCAAAAGGTACGGCGGCTCAGGGTTCATGGTATGGAACCTGTCTATGTCCATCACGAAGTTGGCATGAATGGGCGCTTAGATGAATTCCAGGCTCTGGTGCTTCGCGCAAAACTGCCATTTCTTGAGGGCTGGCACGAGGGCAGAAGAAAGAACGCCAAATGGTATATGCAGAGAATGAAGTCTTTAAGTCAGGATGACCTGCAACTCCCCCTTGAAGTTGTACCCGATGGTCGCCATATCTATAACCAGTTCACCGTGCGCGTAAAGCGCGGTCGCCGCGATAAACTACAGGCTCACCTCAAAGCGCAAGGCATTGGCAGTGCCATCTTTTACCCAATATCCCTGCACAAGCAGCCTTGTTTTGAATATTTGGGATATAAAAAAGGGTCTCTGCCGGAAACAGAACTAGCCAGCGAAGAAGTCCTGAGTTTGCCCGTCTATCCTGAAATGACCGAAGCGATGTTAGAGGAAGTGGCCAAATCCGTGCTGAGTTTTTATAACGATTCCAAGTGATTCGGTATATTTTACACAGAATCACTATAGCAATTTTCGCTTTCATAGCCCATTTACGGCGAGCCAAGCTCGCCTATGGACTACGAGCGGCCGTGATTCGCAGGCGAATCCCGGCATAGCGGTTTAACTACAATAAGTTAAACCGCTATATAGCAACTTGCGCTTTCATAGTCCATTTACGGCGAGCCAAGCTCGCCTATGGACTATGAGCGGCCGTGATTCGCAAGCGAATCCCGGCATAGCGGTTTAACTACAATAAGTTAAACCGCTATACACCCTCGGCACTCTGGCATTTATTGCCGTAAACACTTCATAAGGCACTGTGTTTGCCCATGCTGCCATGTCTTCAACAGTTATGCGCTCGCTTTCGGACGAGCCAAGTAATATTACTTCATCGCCGTTGTAGGCACTGTCCCATTCAATATTCACCATCAGTTGATCCATGCAGATTGTGCCAACTTGCGGGTATTTGCGGTTGTTAATTATCACCTGGGATATATTGGACATGCTCCTGAAATAGCCATCGCCATAGCCCACGGGAACTGTCACCATCCGTGCGGGGTGGTCGGATTCCCACGTTGAGCCATAGCTGACCGGATGGCCAGGGGGAACCACTTTGAAGTAAACCACCCTGCTCTTCCACGTCATAGCTGGCGAAACGTCAATGTCGCCGGGAACGAACGGTGAAGGATAGACACCGTACAGCAGTAGCCCCGGGCGCACCAAGTCAAAATGGCTCTCAGGCAATCGCAGCATTGCCGCAGAATTGGCCATGTGCGCTATTGGCCGCTGTATTGAATTCTTTTCATAAAATGCCAGAACTTCCTGAAAACGTTCCAGTTGTAATTTCGCGTGTGTCAAGTCCTCGGCGTCGGCATTGGCAAAATGCGAATAGATGCCAAGCGCGTCAACATTAGCGCATTTCAGGACCGCTTCTTGTAGCTTGTGGGCGTTGAAGTAGTGTATGCCCACCCTCTCCATGCCGGTATCTATTTTTAAATGCACTTTTGCGCGCCGCCCCATTGCCCTGGCGGCATCATCTATCTGAAACAGCCTGTCCATTGAACTGGCTGAAAGAATGAGATCGTGCTTTATAAAATGCGGTATCTGGTCACCCCAAACGCCGCCCATAACCACGATTGGCTTTTTGATGCCCTCACGGCGCAGCAAAATTCCTTCTTCCAAAACGGCAACACCGATACAATCGGCAAGATCGGACAGTGTCCTGGCTACTTCAACAAGGCCGTGTCCATAAGCGTTGGCCTTGACCATCAGCATAATGCCAACAGGTCTTGCGTTGTTGATTTTTTCCTTAATCAACCGGAAATTGCAGCGCAACGCGCCAAGGTTCACCTCTGCCCATGTGGCCCGGATGGTATCACTTGAGTCTATAGTGGGATCAAAAATCGCCATCAGTTCTTTACCTGAGTTTTAAGGAACTCAGCGCGACAAGCGAACAGACAACAGCCATAATCCAAAGCCTTATAACTACTTTTGTTTCCTTCAAACCACCCAACTCAAGATGATGGTGGAAAGGTGCCATTCTGAATACACGCTTGCCACCTCGCAGTTTATATGAACCTACTTGCAAGATTACGGACAGAGCCTCCCATACAAATAATCCCCCCGCAATAACCAAAAGCAATTCCTGATGAATCAAAATCGCTACTGTCCCCAGCGCACCGCCAAGACCAAGTGAACCGGTGTCACCCATAAAAACTTCGGCGGGGTGAGCATTGAACCACAGGAACCCCAGCGAGGCTCCAGCCATAGAACCGAGAAATACGGCTAATTCGGACGCGCCGCCGACAAAAGGTACAAACAGGTAATTCGCCATGACAACATGACCGGCTACATAGGCCAACACGGCAAAAGTGACGCTGACTATCAATATTCCGCCAATGGCCAAACCATCTAAACCGTCTGTCAGGTTTACGGCATTACTCGTTCCAACCATAACCAGCCATATCCATGGAATGAGGAAAATACCCACGTCCGGCCGCCAGTTTTTGAAAAATGGCACGGCCAGATTACTCGTCTCATCCCCTCTCAAACCAAAATAGAGTGTCAGCCATGCCACTAAAAGGCAAATAATTGTTAGAGCAAGCAATTTCTCTCTACCGCTCAGACCCTTATTTTGTTTTTTAAGCAATTTTTGAACATCGTCATACGCTCCCACGGCAGCAAAACCGATAAGGCTCAATAACGCCACCCAAATATGGCCACTGTCAAGCCCGCACCATAAAAAGGTAGATATGACAATAGCACCTACTACAAGAAGTCCGCCCATTGTAGGTGTCCCGCTCTTGGTTTGGTGATGTTCAGGCCCTTCCAGCCTTATGTGTTGTCCCAATTTTAACTTCTTCAGAGTTCTGATAAACCGAGGCCCGAAGAGCAGACAGAGAATAAATGCCGTGGCAGCCGCAATCGCGGTTCTGAATGTCACATAACTGAAGATGTTCGCGGCATAGCTGAAAACCTTAGCTGGAAGCAGGTCACGAACCAGATAGAGAATCCAAGGAATCATTTAACCTCCTCAAGGTTGTTTATACCAGTTCGCTCTGTGTCGCCAAATTGATTTAATAAATACACAACTGCCCTTTCTGACATCCAGTAACGACTGCCTTTTACCAGTATGCGTGCATCTTGCGGCAGTTCAACCAGTGCGGGTCTTAAAGTTTCAAAATCCGGATATGCGTTTGCGCCATTACCAAAGCCGCGCGCCAATTCCATTGCAAAATCCCCATAGACCCACAGACGACTGATCCCAACCTGACGCAGTGCGCTTCCAACAGATTCGTGCAAAGAAGCAGATGCTGACCCAAGCTCGCGCATACATCCCAATACAGCTATTGGCTCGCCACCGTCTAAGTCCAAAAGCGCACTCGCACATGATAACATAGACTCCTGACTTGCGTTATAGGATTCATCCAGGAGCCATCCGCCGCCGCTAAGGGCATATAAGCGCCCCCGACCTTCCTCAGGCTCAACGGAAGCAAGTCCGTGCGAGATTTCACCACCCTCAAAACCGGCTATCAGGGCGATGGAGGCGGCAAGAGCGGCGTTTTGAATCTGGTGGCGACCCCTGAGTCTTATTTCAAGGTCAAGGTCACCCATCGGGGCTTGTAGTATAAAGCGCTCGCCTCTTAAGCCAAGCGATTCTATAGACGTAATCGAAAAATCAGCACCAACACCCACCGGTATCGGCTTTGTTTTTGATGCCCAGCTCTGTTTTGAAATCCACTGGCACCACGGATCATCCTTTGGAAAAACCCAAGCCCCTCCAGATATTAAACCCGCCACCAATTCACCCTTCGCGCAAGCGATACCCTCTTGGCCATTCGGGAAATTTTCCAGATGCGCGATTCCAACATTGGTGATAATACCAAAATCAGGAGGTGCTATTTCAGTCAAACGCTGAATTTCACCCGGTGTTGACATGCCCATTTCCAT
>JAIRRD010000217.1 GCA_031256155.1 Holophagales bacterium | reverse complement strand
TCATTCCGCTTATATCGGGGCTTACCTCATCGCCGCTGAGTTCGGATGGCATATCAAACAGTGTGTCTAATCTGGCCGCAAACTTTTCACTGCCTCCAAATAAATTCACAAGCTCGGCGGGATGATGCGGCACTGCCCATGTCCACTGCCAGGCGTTGCCTTCGCAGTAAGGGCTTTTGCGGTGGTTGGAAGCTGTGGGGTCAAAGGGTTCCACCCAAGCTCCGTCTGCGCTTTTTCCTCTCATAAAGCCTGTTTGCGCGTCGAATACATTGCGGAAGTTCAGCGAACGCTTTCGGAATCTATCTGCAATATCAGTCTTTCCTAGCTTTTCCGCGAGACGGGCTATACAACTGTCGTCATATGCGTATTCCAATGTTTTGGCGCAGGATTCATTTTCTGTTTCAGCGTCCACAAAACCCAGCTCACGATAACTCTTAAGGCCCTCTGCATCGCGTTCAGCCATAGCTACGCACGCATTGAGTATTTCCTCTCCATCGGCTGTGGTTAAACCTTTTAAATACGCTTCGGCCAATACCGAAACGGCATGGTAGCCAATCATGCAGTGGGATTCATTGTTCCAAAGCACCCAGTTGGGAAGCTGCCCCTTCTGTTTATTAAAGGCCAGCATTGTTTTTACGTATCCATCAACTCTTTCTGGCGTGAGCAGAGTAAACAGGGGATGGCTGGCTCTGAATGTGTCCCATAAGCTGAAAGTGCTGCTGTAGGTATATCCGCTGGCTCTGTGGATATTTCCGTCTGTGCCTCGGTAGCGTCCGTCTGTATCGCTGAAAGTATTTGGGGCAAGAAAGGCGTGATAGATGGCCGTATCAAAGACCTGAGCGTCTGATGAATTGCAGTGGGTGGCCTGAATGCGGTTTAATAGCTGATTCCAGGCATTGGCAGCCTGGCTACGGACTTTTTCAAAGTTCCAATGGGGCAGTTCTGTTTGAACGTTGTTGACGGCGCCTTGTTCATCAACCGATGAAAGGCCGACTTTCACCTGCACCTGACCGCCGCGCTGAAAAGTCAGAATTAACCGAATATCATCGCCCTGCGCTCCATCAGTAGCGTTTTGAATGAGTTGATCGGCTTTGATGTAGCGAACTTCGTCCGGTTTGCGATCAAGGTACATCGCAAAAAACAATTTTTGATCCGCAGCCCAGCCTCTGGAGTGCCTGTGGCCAACAAAAAGAGCTGACCCTGTTTGTTTTATCTCAGTGTCAACAGCTTTATCCCAATTTATTGCGTACCCCAAATCCAATACCAGCGATGCCGGTTTGTCCGCTGGAAATTGGTACTTGTGCATACCAACGCGCTCTGTGACTGTCAATTCTGCCTGGATAGCGTCTTTGCTAAACTTTACGCTGTAATAGCCGGGTTTTGCTACTTCGTCCGCATGGTCAAATGTGAGGGCGGAATCCTGAATTTTTTTACCGGCAAAAGCATCATCTGCCAGCCTATAGGGTCTGGGGGCGAGCAACAGGTCGCATAGGTCTCCAATGCCTGTGCCGCTCAGATGGGTGTGACTGAAACCTGTGATTACGTCAGACGCATAGTTATAGCCGCTGCACCAATCCCAGCCAGACATGCCGCTGTTTGGGCGTCCATTGTCAGGGCTCAACTGCGCCATGCCAAATGGAAGTGTCGCTCCCGGGTATGTATGCCCGTGGGCGCCGGTGCCTATGAATGGATCAACAGAGCGCTGGGCATTCGCTGAAACCGCTATAGCGGCGTAAAACAACAGTTGACGGATAAGGTTTATTTTTCGAACAAGCATTTGGATTACCCTCTATGCCAAGTTGCGTTCAACTGGGAACGAACGCAAAAATTTGCGGGCGGCAACATAGCAATTTTATAGCAGTTCCATGTGAAATGTGCCATTTCACATGGAATGAAGTCTGCCTACATGAACGTAAACTGCATGGTAAAGTTAATTAATTTATGCTGTTTACCAAATTTTGAGATGGAATTGTGTATAATTGGACGCATCCATTTAAACAGACGTCGCTGTTCTGTTTTTTGGAAAGCATTTGGATATCTTAAAGTGATATTTTAGGCGTTGTCGAACGCCGCCAAAACAAATACACTTGATATTGTTGCGATATTTTTTCTGACTGAAAAATATGTTACCACGGGAGATACAAAATGGCTATCGTTACTATTCAAGCGTCCGCTTTGAGCAACGCGCAAAAAAAACGCGTTGGAGAACGGGTGCTTGATTCTCTTCACAGGGAAGGCATACCAGCATCAAGCATTGTTGTGCTTTTCCGTAATGAAGATACAGATATTTTCCTGGATGGGGGTTTGTTGTTTGAAACCAAGCCACACGTTCAGGCGGTGTCGGTCACCGCATCTGCGCCTGTTTCTCCCGTGAGTGCCGCGCCCGCCAAAGCTGCCCCGACTTTTACCAAAGAGCCGGCAGTTACAACAACGGTAGTGCGAAAACCCATTCCTGAATACTTAGAAGTTAAAGAAAAAGTCAGGTCAATGCTTCTGGATCACGGCGGGCTTTCAAGTTTCCAGGCGCAGAGCGGACTCGACCTGAAAGGCTACGATGGAGCCTCCGCAATGTTGCGCAGAGTTTTTGCAGAATTGGAAGCTGAGGGTATCGTCGAAAAACAAGGGCAAAAGCGAGGCACTCGCTATGTTCTCAAAGGCATTACCTCTGCCCCCCCCCAGCAATCCACACCTGTAATACTGGTAAAGCAGGATAAATCCGATGTCGGCACAGCAGGAAATTCAGGGAATATCGGTTACTGACACATATTTCTTGCCTAAACAGCCCTGGCATCCTGACTTCACAATCTGTTTATCAGTAAATTAAAACATAAGGACAGTTTTATGAAAAACCGTACATTATCTTTCCTATTAATTT
>JAIRRD010000180.1 GCA_031256155.1 Holophagales bacterium | reverse complement strand
TATTCCGCGTAAATGATCCCAATGATGACCAGCTTGCTTTCTGTATCAGGCTGATACCTGAAAAAGGCTCCGCCATTGAATTGGAAAAATCATGGAAAGACAGCTTTTTTACCTTTGATACATTGCCGGTCCCAGACGGCCGTTATCGCCTGGAAGTAACTGCGACTGACGCGCCATCCCAGCCCTTCAACGCCGCACAGTCCGCTACTTGGCGCACAAACCCATTTGTAATAGATCACACACCGCCCACAATACCAGAAATAGCCGCGACTACTGAAGGCAACAGTGTTCGTGTCCGATTTACAGTTAAGGACGAAAGCTCTGTCATTAAAGATGCCGCAATTAGCGCTGACGGTGAGAATTGGCTTTATGTCCTGCCAGAGGACAGTGTCTTTGATCATAGGGAAAAGAGCTTCAACATATTAATATCCAAGGAACGAGTACGCGGAGACAGGATTATTGTAAAAGCTACGGACGCCTGCGGTAATGAGCAGTCGGTTTCTGTTTTGATTGGTGAATCTAAAAGGCGCTAGTGTTGCGTCCGCTAATTACCTAATCATTTGCTACCGCAAAGCCTATAACCCAAAAATGGCTATAAAGTGCCCTTTGCTTCAGCCCTTTGGCGGCTTCGATTTCATAAGTTTGGCGCGCAGCAAAGCGGTTGCGGCGCTTTTGGTTGAGTTGAGCGTTGCCTGACGGTTGGCTTCGGCAATCGTCTCAAAAACTTCCCTGCGATAGATTTCCATCTCACGGGGCGCAGTAATGCCCAGGCGGACACCCTCCTTGGTAATAGCGGTAACAACAACTTCTATCTGTCCGTCAATAATGATGGATTGATTGATTCTGCGAGTAATGACAAGCATATTGATTACCTTTTTTTACCTTTTTTTACATCGCCGGAACGCAGCCAATCCACAAGGGCTAATTTAAATACCTCATCAACATGTTTAACTGGATGAAACACTAATTGCTCACGCACATCAATGCCAATTTCATTCAAATCCTTCAAATTGGCAGCCGGAATAATTATTTCAAACACACCCATACGCAGAGCAGCGAGGGCCTTTTCTTTCAGACCACCAATGGGCAGGGCCTCTCCCCTCAAATCAATCTCGCCAGTCATGGCTATTGTGTTCTTGACACGTATGCCTTTCAATACGGACAACAGCACTGTTGCCATAGCGAGACCAGCGCTTGGGCCGTCTTTGTGAATAGCTCCCTCGGGGAAATGTATATGAATGTCAAGTTGCTTAAATAGCTTGGATTCAATACCAAAGTCATCGCCCCTGGAGCGAATATAACTCAGTGCTGCTTTGGCGCTTTCTTTCATTACGTCGCCAAGCTGACCGGTCAGGAGTAATTCCCCTTTCCCTGGCATTTTGAGAGCTTCTACAAACAGGACATCCCCGCCCGTGCTTGTCCAGGCCAAACCGGTGACAACACCAATCCTTGGGGATTTGAGCCGCTCATCCTGCAGGAATGTCACCGGCCCAAGCAGTTCATGCAAGTTCTTCTCATTTATAGTGAGCCGTTTAGCCAGAGTGCCCTCGGCAACCTTACGGGCAATCTTTCGCAGGACAGAACCAATCTCACGCTCCAACTGCCTCACACCTGCCTCCCGGGTGTAGCCCTGAATCAGGGCGGTAAGCCCTTTGTCGGTGAATGAGGCATGTTTTGACGTAATGCCATTGCGCTCAAACTGCCGTGGCATCAGGTGTTTGCGGGCAATGCCAAGTTTTTCTTCCAGAGTATAGCTATGAAGATGGATTATCTCCATACGATCCCTGAAAGCGGGTTGAATCGGGTCCAGTTCATTGGCGTTTGCTAGGAACAAAACCTGACTCAGGTCAATGGGGACATTCATGTAGTTATCCCTGAAAGTGTGGTTTTGTTCAGGGTCAAGCACCTCCAGAAGAGCTGCGGATGGATCACCGCGAATGTCACGGCCAATCTTGTCAACTTCATCAAGCATCATCACTGGATTCATCGTTTTTACCTGATGCATCGCATGGACAATCCTACCCGGCATCGCGCCCACGTACGTTCGCCGGTGTCCGCGTATTTCGCTCTCATCGTGAACACCGCCCAGCGAGATACGCGCAAACTTGCGATCCAGCGCCCTGGCAACGCTGCGTCCAAGGCTCGTTTTACCCGTTCCGGGAGGACCGACAAAACAGAGGATAGTCCCTCTTTGATCGGGATTCAGCTTCCTGACAGCCAAATACTCAATCAGCCGCTCTTTGATTTTGTCCAGTCCATAGTGGTCTTCTTCCAAAATCTGCTTGCCCTTCGCTAGGTCCAGATTGTCTTCGCTTGTTACACCCCAGGGCATTTCGGTCATCCACTCAAGGTATGTGCGCGTAACAGCTGTCTCCGAGCTGTCAGGGTGCATACGCTCAAGTTTTTTAATATTCTTGTCAATTTCGTTCATCGCGTCTTCCGGCACCTTGAGCTTAGCCAATTTGGCGCGGAAACCATCAATTTCTTCTGACAACTCATTGCCTTCGCCCAATTCTGTCTGGATGGCCTTCAGTTGCTGGCGCAGGTAGTACTCTCTTTGGTTCTTATCCATTTCACCACGGGCTTCCATGGTGATTTTCTGTTGAACCTCCAATAATTCAATTTCCCGAATCAAAAATTCATGTGTCTTTTTGAGGCGCATGAAAGTGTCGGCTATCTCCAAAACATCCTGCATTTGCTGAGGCTTCAGGTCCAGATTTGATGCGACCAGATCCGCCAAACGGCCCGGACTGTCCAGATTAGTCGCTATGACCAGTACTTCCTGGGGCAGTGATTTACCCAGCGCAACCGCCTTTTCAATAGACTGCTTAACACTCCTGAGCATTGCATCCATTTCAATGCTGTGTTCAGACGACTCAAATTCAACAACCGGCTCCACCTTGGCTTTCAGAAATGGGCTTGTCTCCGTGAAATATTCAACCCTGACCCTTTGGAGTCCCTGAACCAATGCCCGCAAACGCCCATCTGGCAATTTGAGGATGCGCATAACAATTGCCGCAGTGCCAACGCGATGTAATTCCGAAGGCTCTGGGTCATCAACATCGGTTTGCTTTTGAGGCAACAGTAGAATCATTCGATTATCCACTAGCGCGGCGTCTATAGCGTGAATGGATTTTTCTCTACTAACAGATAAAGGCTGAATGACATACGGATACACAACCAAATCACGCAAAGCCAGAACCGGCAGCATTTCCGGAATTCTGGGCGACTCCTCTACCATCGTGTGAACTTGAACATCATCGCTCAAACGGAACCTCCTCAAAGCAGTTTATAGCGGTTCCATATCAAAATCGCGTTCCGCGATTTTGATATGGAAATTTTCGGGGCAGTATCCAAATATATAGCTGTTCCACAATTGATGAGGTAGTTGCAAAACCTCGTAGGAAAATGATATGACACATTTCACATGTAATTGCTATATTCACTCTGGATTTCTTTTGTTTTTTCCCTTTTCCTTTCTGCCACTAGCGGAGCCATTCCTTGTGCTCAATATCAATTTATCCTGTCTGACGTCAAACTTAACTGTGCCTCCGTTCTTTAAACCGCCAAATAGTATTTCATCGGCTAGGGGACGTTTCAAATGTTCTTCAAAAACTCTGGCCATTGGACGCGCTCCCATGACGGGGTCAAAGCCTCTTTCAGCCAGCCAGTTGCGAGCGGCATCGGCCAAATTCAATTCTACTTTTTTTTCGCTCAGTATGCACTGTAGTTCTTTGGTGAATTTATCCACAACACGCAGTATTTCCGGTCGTCCCAGTGGTTTAAAGTACAAAATAGCGTCAAGACGATTGCGAAATTCTGGACTGAAAGTCTTTTCAATAGCGCCTCTCGCGCTTCCTCCAACACCGGAGTCAGTAAATCCTAGACGTCGCTGGCTGACATTTTTGGAGCCGGCATTTGTAGTGAGAATCATAACGACATGGCGAAAATCAGCTTTGCGTCCATGAGGGTCTGTCAATGTGGCGTGATCCATTACCTGAAGCAGTATGGCGAACAAGTCCGAATGTGCTTTTTCTATTTCATCCAGAAGTAAAACAGCGTGAGGTTGCTTGCGTATGGCATCTACCAGAAGTCCGCCGTCCTCAAACCCCACATAGCCCGGCGGTGCGCCAATCAGACGGCTGACAGCGTGTTTTTCCATGTATTCAGACATGTCATGGCGGATGAATGGCACGTTAAGAGAATTTGCTAGCTGCTTGGCCAATTCTGTTTTACCAACGCCGGTGGGTCCCGCAAACAAAAAACATCCACCGGGCTTGTCATGCCCGCGCAGTCCGGAGCGGCTCAATTTGATTGATGAGGCAATGCGCTCCACAGCTTCATTCTGGCCATATATTACAGACTTGAGGTCGGTTTCGAGACCGGCGAGACGTGCGGCGTCATCGGCTGTCACTGATTGCAGCGGAACGCGGGCAATCCTGGCGATTACAGTTTCAACTTCCGTCACACCAAGCGTCTGCTTGCGTTTGTCTGTCGGCAGTAATCGCTGTGCCGCTCCGATTTCATCCATTACGTCTAATGCTTTATCAGGCAGGAAGGTGTCCCTGAGATGTCTTGCAGAGAGCCTAACGGCTGCTTCAATGGATTCATCCGTAAATTTTACATGGTGATGCGCTTCATAAGCTCCGCAAAGTCCTTTTAGTATTTCTACGGCTTCTGATTCTGCGGGTTCAGCGAGTTCAATTACCTGGAACCTTCGGGCTAAAGCGCGGTCTTTTTCAAAACCGCCCTTCAAATCCTGGTATGTGCTGGCACCTATGCAGCGAAGGTCGCCTGATGCAAGGGCTGGTTTCAGCAGATTTCCTGCGTCCAAACTTCCGCCATTTACGGAGCCAGCGCCAGATAGCGTGTGAATTTCATCTATGAACAGCAATGCCCCCTGCTTTTTTTTGAGCGAGTCTAGTACGGCTTTGACACGGGCTTCAAAGTCACCCCTATAGCGCGTACCAGCCAGAAGTGCCCCCAAATCCAGGGAATAGTAAGCGTTTGCGGCAAGGCCTTCAGGGACATCGCCGCGATGTATAAGTAGTGCCAAGCCCTCCGCCAGCGCGGTTTTGCCAACGCCAGCTTCTCCCACCAACAGAGGATTATTTTTTCTGCGCCGACATAGTACGTGCATGATGCGTTCCAGTTCCGGCTCACGCCCTACCAGGGGGTCTATGTGGCCTTGTCTGGCTTTCTCAAGCAAGTCAACTGTGTAAGCCGCTAAGGGGTCATTGGAAGTGATTTCTTCTTCACCTTCAGGCTCCTGACGGCGAAGCGGCTTGACAGCACCCTTTGATGGCGGCAAATTGTGTCCATGACAAAGAAAGCGCAACAAGGGCAAGCGTTTTACACCATGTTTACTCAGTACATAAGAGGCAAAGCTCTCCGTCTCAGGCAGTATGGACGCCAGTACCGCGCCGCTGTCTATATGCTCAACTTCGCTGGCTATGGTGTGAACTATAGCCCTTTCCATTACTCGATTAAAAGCTATCGTAGGTATCGGGTCTGGAGCCTTTTTCCATGAAATGGTCTCCATGTTTTCTGATAGATATTTTTCCAACTCCTGCCATATTTCATCAAAGTTTCCGCCGCATGCCCGTATTGCGTTGAAAACAAGAACATCGTCCCTAAGGCTGAACAACAAATGTTCAATGGTCAAATATTCATGGCCACTCTGAGAGGCATGCCAAAAGGCTGATTCTATGGACTTTTGCAGTGTTGGGGTTAATCTTGGTTTTTCCGGCATCAGACGTTTGGCTCAAATGTGCAGAGTAATGGAAATTCGTGTCGTTCGGCTAATTGGCTGACTTGCTCAACCTTGGTCTCAGCTACTTGAAAAGGATATATCCCGGCAACTCCCATGCCGTTGTTGTGAACCAGGAGCATTATGGATACTGCGTCCGCTTCATCCTTGCGAAATATCTCCTGTAACACCCATACAACAAAATCGCGCGTTGTGTAGTTGTCATTGTGGAGTATCACTCTGTAAAGCGGTGGAACCTGAATCTTTTCGGAAATTTTGGTTTCCGTGGTTGTCCCCGTTTTTGAATTTCCGTGTGACTGAGACACGTTACCTCCGCTTTCGCTAATCTTTCTTTACCCATTGATCCAACCACTTGATGACTGCGTTGTGCCATTGAATACTGTTAGCTGGCTTCAGTATCCAGTGGTTTTCGTCCGGGAATATGATTAAACGACTGGGAATGCCGCGCCGCTGTAATGCGGTGAACGTGCTGAGGCCTTGTGTATCAACGACACGATAGTCCTTGCCTCCGTGTATGACCAGCATGGGGGTCTTCCACTTGGAGACATGGTCTATCGGGTTATGTTTGGAATAACTCTCAGGGTTATCCCATGGCGTGCCCATGTGCTCCCATTCAGGGAACCATAGCTCTTCTGTGTCAAAATAGGCCATGCGCTCATCTAGGTTGCCATCGTGACACACTAGAGCGCGGAAACGATCCGGTGCCTGACCAGCAATCCAGTTAATCATGTAACCGCCGTAGGACGCGCCCAGCGCACCAATCCTCTTGTCATCTAGGAAAGTATATTTCTTGATGGCGGCATCCAGACCCTTCATCAAGTCCTCAAATGGAGCGCCACCCCAATCGCCATTGATCGCGTCCGTAAAATCCTGACCATAGCCTGTGGAACCGTGGAAGTCTATCATCACCACTGCGTATCCGGCACCCACGTATGCTTGTGGATTCCAACGATAGTGGAAATGATTGCCAAAGCTACCCTGAGGGCCGCCGTGTATCAGGAAAGCCACGGGGTATTTTTTGGATGGGTCAAAATTGATTGGCTTGACTACATAACCATAGACAGTTTCATTCCGGGCGCCCGTAAATGTGAATTGCTCCGGCGTACCCACTAGAGCGGCAGCCATTTTAGCTTCATTTACCCTTGTCAGCGGTTTCAGCCCCTTGCCATCGGTACCGATTGTGAAGAGTTCAAGGGGAGAAGTCAGGGTGTCGCGGCCAAATACGATTCTTCCATCGGCGAGAAATTTTGGAGATGTGTTAGCTCCGTCCGCATAGACTATCCGCGTGGTTCCCTTTGCCACGTCAACAGCAAAAATAGCCTTTTGGCCCAAGTGGTCGCTTGTGCAGAGGACTTCCTTGCCGTCTGGACTCCAGACTAGTTCACCGACTGAACGATCTCCAAATTTATCGGCGGAAGCGCGTACAACGATACGACGCTCGCGCTTGGTGTCCATATCCCGGATTATAAGGTCAAGCCTATCAGCTTCATAGACAGGCTTGGTCATGGCTGCATACGCCAAGGACTTGCCATTCGGTGAAAATACGGGATGGGTGTCTGTAGCGGGGTTTGAAGTAATGCGTGCGGGTTCTTTACTGCCGTCAATGGGGACTTCCCACAAGTCCAGATTTGTACTCCAGGCTTCCTGCCTGCCCTCCATCCTGGCTGTAAAGATAAGTGTCTTGCCATCAGGACTGATGGCGTATTCTTCACTGCCGCCAAAGGGCTTTGTTGGAGCGTCTCCGTCCAGACTGAGCATTAAATCCCTAGCCGTGCCTGTTTTAATATCCACATGAAATATATGATTGCGTGTGCCATCGCTCCATGTGTCCCAATGTCGCACAAACAGTTGATCAAAAACCATTCCCGTTGACTTGCGCTTGGCATGGGCTTCATGCGCCCTCTTTGTCTCCGCTGGAGAGCTTCCGGGGAAAACGGCCATTGAAAGTATTAAGAAATCACCCGCCGGACTTATTTCCATATTGTCAACATCTAGGGGCAGGTCTGTCACTTGAGCAAGAAGATGCGTTTCACGTGAATTTATCTTCCATACCTGAGAACTGCCTGATTTGGACGATATAAAATAAACAGAGCCATCTTTAGCCCATCTGGGGGAATATGCGGACATGTCTTCCGGTGTCAGCTGTCTGGATTTGCCATCCATGCCAACCAGCCAGAGGGTGCTGCGGCGGCGGTTGGCTTCCAAGTCTGTCACTGAGAGTGTATAGACTACCGTACTTCCGTCAGGGCTGACTCTGAATTCCTGAATTCTGTCCATAGCCAGCATGTCATGGATAGAAAAGGGCTTAGGCCCCTGAACAGGAGTCTGGCCAATGGTCTGGACGGGGGCCTGGGCTGCGGCAAAACCAGCAGCGATGAGGTAAATTGACAAAAGCGAGAGTTTTAACATGAAAACCTCCAAATAGCATTCATAATATTTTATATCAATTCTATGTAAAATGGCACATACCATACCAAGTTGCGTTCAATATAGCTATTTTCGCTTGTATTGCTCGCCGTTAAGTGAGCTATACAAGCGAAAATGACTATAGAAATAGGAAATGGTATGACACTCGCGCCTTACCTTCCATATTTGTGTTTTGCTGAAGGCACGAATACCACGTTGAGCTCTGGCTCCTGCATATCAAGGTCTAGCGGGTACATCGGCCTGACGATGCGTTTGTAGGGTAGGTTCACTAAATCTTGATCGACGCCCCCGCGAGTGTGTGCCATCATCCACTCTGCCTGCATGTTGTACCAGTCGGGTACTAGGTAGCCCTGCTTGACCATAACAATGTCTGCTTTGCGCGGGTTCAGCCCTCTGGCTGTCATT
>JAIRRD010000120.1 GCA_031256155.1 Holophagales bacterium | reverse complement strand
GTTTTCCAATGAATTGCGTCCACGGCATGATCCCTCTATTTTGGCTCTCTTCCAAGTCAAGTGAGTAGTTCCCTTTGCAAGCGGCCCGGTTATTTACTCTTTGCAGTCAGTCTTTTCTTTAGCAAATCCTCAGCCTCCGGCAATATTTCTATGGCTTTTTTGACCTGTGGGTCAACCAGACACTGATATTTAAAACCAGCTTCAGGTCCATAAGCTACAGTAAGCATTTCAATTGTCAGACGCTCTCTGATATCGCTCTCGGCTTCGTTCCATTCAGTATCTGTAATAGCTATCTTTTGCTCTTCCAGCCAGGCTCTGAATCGTTTCATAACTGCATCATCCGCCGCTTGATTCAATTTAATGCCGTGGCGCTCCCTATCGGCAACAGCGAATTTCAAATAGGCTCCGTTGAAGCGTTGAAGTCTGGCGGCGGCAATACTATCAAATTTTTCTTTAACAACATAGTCTGGATGAATCCCGCCGCCGCCATAGACAACACGACCAAGGTCTGTGTGGTATTCAGGGCCTTTTGTGGTATCAGTATCTGAATCCAGATAATAGTCATCCAAGCCATGCTGATAGTCGCGCTGGATACATCGTCCTGACGGCGTGTAATAACGGGCTATGGTCAGCCCAAGTCCCCGTGTGCGATTAATTGGCACAACTACTTGAACCAGACCTTTGCCCCAGCTTGTTTCACCAACCAATAAACCGCGGTCATGGTCTTGTATCGCGCCGGATACGATTTCTGAAGAGGATGCAGAACCCTTGTTAATAAGAACAGTGATAGGAAATATGTTCAAATTGTCTTCCGTGCCTGTCAGGAAAATACTCGGTTCTCTGCCCTCTCTGCCCTTTTGTGTCAATACAAGCTCATTTGGGCCCAAAAGCTGTTTTGAAATTCCAATTGCGGAGTCCAGGCTTCCGCCGGGATTATCACGGAGATCCAAAATCAATGCTTGAAGTCCTTGATTTTTCAGAGAGACAATGGCTTTGGCAAAATCGTCTGAGGTAGTTTCGCCAAAATCGCGAATCTTAACAAAGCCCACAGCAGATGTAAGCATAAATGCGTAATAGACGCTATTGTTTGGAATCTCCGCACGTGTAATCGGAACCTTGATCAGCTGATCCACGCCTGGGCGCTGCATCGTCAAGACTATAAGTGTCCCTTTGTCACCACGAAGTTTCCGCATAACTTGGGTGCTACTCCAGCCCTCAGTACTCTTTCCGTCAATTTCTCGGAAATAATCGCCAGAACGCAGTCCAGCCTTTTCGGACGGCCCGTCTGGAATAGTGCTGATTATTACAACACCATCGGGCTGACCCTGAATAATAGCCCCAACACCAAAATAAATGCCCTTTTGATCTTCACGCATGTTGCGGAACTCTTGTTCATCCATAAAGCTGGAATGAGGATCCAATGTGTGAAGCATACCCTGAATAGAGGCATAGGCTATTTGCGTGGACTTGGGCGGATCAACCGTATGTTTTTGAATAAGCTCCATTATTTCGGTCAGTGTTTCAAGTCCGCGCTTTTTGGCCCTTTCGTCCTGACTATGCCCTACAAGAGGAGCATAGACAGCCGTAGCGCCTAGAATTACTACCCAGAGCCAATTTCGAGAAATCCACCGAGCCATGTGAAACCTACTTGTATTATTTTAAGCATAGTTTAAAACGTGACAAGCACATTTTGAACTGCTTGTGCCATGCGTTTTTTAGAAATTCTGGCCGAAATGAAAATTGATTTGAAGTCTTGATAGGCAGACTCCAGGTCATTGTTCAAGATAATGTAATCATAATTATTCCAAAATTCCATTTCGTGTCTCGCGCATTTAAGGCGGATGGAAATTTGTTCTTCTGTGTCTTTTCCGCGCCCTCTCAATCTATCAGCTAAAGATTGAGGTGATGGCGGCAGCAAAAAGACTAAAATCGCGTCAGGGAACATTTCCTTAATTCTCTTAGCGCCAACTGTCTCCAAATCAAGCAGCACGTCCAAACCACCATCAATTTGATCCTGTATCCAGGCTCTTCCGGTTCCATATCGGTGCTGATAAACCTGAATCCATTCAACAAAGCCATTTTTAGCAAGCATATCATCAAAGATAGCGTCATCTATAAAAAAATAGTCCCGCCCCTCAATTTCCCCCTCCCTAGGAGACCTCGTAGTAAAAGAAACCGAAAAGGAAAGCCGATCAAGGTCATCAAACAGCCGCCTTATCAAAGTTGACTTACCAGCGCCTGATGGGGCGGACAGAACAAAAATGTCACCCTTGCTATCCACTTCGGTAATCTCCCTAGATAATTTCAAAACCCAAGTTGTTGGACAGTGTATGCCGCCGCATGGAAAAGCAGAATGAACGCTATTCGCATACATTTCACTCTTGAATGTTCTGATATTATACCAATTCCGTGTGAAATGGCACATTTTACACGGAATTGCTATATATTGACATTGATACCAAGTTGCGATCAAAAGATCACAACTTGCTATGAGTGGAAAACAGCTAATGCCTCTTGAACAAATCAGCCGAACTTTTTCGCCTCTGGAGCGCTTTAACTCCAGTAAGCTGGATTGTTTGGAAATACACTCCCGACTCTGCGGCGGGGACACCGGATGAAAGTTAAACCTGCGTGTCCTCTGTGCCAAGGGAAAGGTGTAATTTTAGATACTGATCCGTGTGCGCCCGCCCGTGTTTGCGCTTGTTCATTGGGTACGCGGGGCGAAACAGCCGTACATGGAATTCCGGCAAGATATCGTGAGATTTCAATGGAGAGTTTTTGGGAATGGTGGAAAAGGCGCTTTCCAGACTGGCAAGTTCTTAAAGAGTTGGATGAGGTCAACGCCCAATTAGAGAATGAGGTTTGTAGAGAAGCTATTCCAACAGAGCTTCAAAATAAAATCGCTGTAATACTAAACAAATGCGCTGCTAAAAATGAGACCGGAGGGGGCTGGAAGAGCATCAGGCCCGCTCAGGAACCCAATGGCTTTGGTGCCTTGAAGACATGGATTCTCAAGGATCACAAGATAGTTGATTTGTGCTGGATTGACGGCGCTCCTGGTAGCGGACGCAGCAGCCTTGCATCCGCTGTCTTGCGGGCTTGGTGTGAGCGTTTCAGCAGGGCAGGTCTGTTTGTATCCGTCAGGACGTTCAGTCAGGAGCTGAAGGACACTTATTACGATACGAGAAACTGGCAGAACACGGGGTTTCAGAGCGAGAGAGATCGCATGGCTCCTCTTCAGGCAGCTCCATGTCTGGTATTAGATGATTTCGACAGGATGGATTCGGACATAAGAGTTGTGCGAGCTTTTGCCCAGTTGCTGGACTACCGCTGGGGCGAGCAGTTGCCTACAATCGTAACTGCCCTCAAGTGGGCCGAATCACTGCAAGCTGACAGAGAGACATATTCCATAATGAAGCTGGAGGACTCCAGCACACTCAACCGTTTATCCCAAGCGCGCCGCGTGGAATTGGTTCCGACCCTTTCGCGCCTGATGAGATCTATCTGAGCCAAAACACACATGAAACCTCTTCTACGCTATCTGTTTCTCCAACACTTGCGCCGCCCCAAAGTTTTATGGCTGCTTGCTGGCGCTATAACCATGCTTCTGGGCTGGGGAGTCTTGCGGATTGAGAAGCGGCTGGATTTAATGAGTCTGCTCCCTTCCGACCACCCAATTGTCAGAGCAAGCATACAAGCTGGCATCGGCCAGAATGAATTGTTGTGGGTGGTGGCGGAGGGAACGTCCCAGGACCTGGACAGCCGCCGGGACTGGGCCGATAACCTGATTGACCACCTGCTGGACAGGAGCGCGATGCCGCTGAATGGTATCAGCCCAGAGGGCAGTATTTCGCCTCCGATGCCTGTCCCTGATGACAAAGGTGTGTCTCTATGGCCGCCATTGCTTGTGGCTAGCAGTTTGCTGGACGGCAACGCTGAGGTCAGCCGGATGCTTTCAGAGCGGCTGTATGCGATTGGCCCGATGCTTCTTGGCAATAACCTAGAGCCGCTGCTGGATGCGGGCAAACTCAGAGAACGTTTTAAGAAAACAGCTAAAGCTCTTGCATCTCCTGAACCTGTCGGGGCAAAACTCGCTCAGTTGGACCCTCTCAATCTCCGTGAGCTGATTCCGATGGACGACGCAAGCGCCAATCGCGCTACACAAGCCTTCAGTGCCATTCCCTTAAAAATTCGCACTGGTTATCTTGAAACCAAGGATTCACGCTATTTACTGCTTCCGCTCGTCCTGAATTTTCAAAACGGTGAGGCCACAGCCACGGCACGTGTCCTGACATGGGTCGGCAATGGTTGTGCCGATAACCCCCCAAACCACGCTTCTTTCGATGATGTCAATACAGCCCTCTCCCCCACGCCAGACAGGCCGTTTCCGATTAAAGTCACCGGCGCTCACGCGATAGCCTATTGGGAGTCTGTTCGTCTGGGAAGGGAAGTTGCCATTAGTCTTTGCCTCAGTTTTGTGCTTATTGGCGTTGTCTATTGGATTGGGTTCCGCACACTTGTTGGCTATGGGTTTGTGATTGTCCCGCTGCTGCTGGGTATGTTTTGGACTTTGGGTTTGGCTGGTTGGATTTTGGGACGCCTTAATCTGATGGCAGCTGCGTTCGGCGCTGTGCTTATGGGTGTGGGGGACGATGTGGGGATACTCATTTTCAGCCGCTACAGAGATGAGCGCGCTGCGGGCAGGAACAAATCCCTTGCGCTGCGGGCAGCTCTGCTCTCCACGGGCACCGGTGTCATCGCCGGTATGTCGGCTACGGCGCTGGTCTTTTTGGCTTGTGTAATAGCCCCCTTTCCGGGGCTTCGGGATATGGGGCTGACCGCTGGTCTTGGCATCCTGTCCTGTCTGGCCTCAACTTTTTTGTTGATGCCACCAATGCTCCTGGTCTTTGACAGAGGCAAAGGAGTCTTTGGGCCGACCACGCTCAGAACTCAATCATCAATTAGCAAACCATTCCGTTTGAAGGCCCTTTTGACCATTGGTGTGATGGTTTTTATGTGCCTTGGTATATCAAGGCTCATTTGGGAGGAAGACCTGCGCAGATTCAGACAGGTTGGCAATCCGGCTCTGAGTCTTCAGGAAGACCTGGGAAAAACACTGGGTACCGGATTGCAGCCATTGGCTATACAAATTCCATTGGATGGAGTCGATCCATTCCCTATGACGTGGAACAAAATAGCGGATATTCTCAGCACG
>JAIRRD010000119.1 GCA_031256155.1 Holophagales bacterium | reverse complement strand
TCCAGGATTTGTTACCGCTTAATTCACCCCCGCCATGTGAGGCGTGGGCTGTAAATGCACGAGCCCATTGGTCGTTGCTGAAACCGCCACCACCACTCAGATTGCCAAAAAGAACATTTATAGGATCCTTAATTAGCGGATGCACATATTTTGGCTTATCGTAATTCGATTCATAGGAGTTGTAACGAGCTTCGACAAAAGTGGAAGATCCATATACCCCCGTATAACCAATCCCCCAACTGGTGGTTTCTGTTATGGTATTACCTAGCATGGAAGCCATAATGTAGTTTTCGCCTCCACCGTACTGACTTGAGTTTTTTGCTATAGTTTTTTCTGTACTTATTGAATATTCCAGAGAGTGGTTTTCTGTAAGTGAGTATGTAAGCTTGCCCTGATAGAAGTCTCTGTTATTGCTGACTAAATAATATTCACCAACATTGAAAGCGCTGTAGGGGTAATGAAATCCATCCGGTCCCTCAAGCAGTTTTTCGTTCAGCGCGACTGCGTTGGGAGAGGCGGCAGCAGAGGCAGTAGCGGTATTGGCGAACCTCATGGGGCCATCATGAAGAATTTGGTAATTTGTCAGGGGATTCATACGAGAAGAGGAAACGCTGCCAGGTGTAAGTCTCGCCCCGAAGGAGAACCACAGTTTGTCTTTAATAACCGGGCCGAGCAGCGTTACATGGTAATCCTTACGCAGTGTGTCATCAAAGCGGTCGCTCTCAAAATCAGCATCTGGCCAGGTCGCCTTTGTCGCTGTCCATGTATTGGTTCTGCTAAGACTGGACACTCTTACTGTGCCGCTGAAGGTGTTGGAACCGTTTTTTGTGACGACATTTAAAGCACCGCCTGAACTGCGGCCATACCTTGGATGCACTGGCGAGAGATTGACCTGAATGTCCTGAATCAGGTCAGCCAGGTAACCAGTACCCGTCACCCCGCCGCGGTAATCGTTTTTGATATCTACGCCATCCAAACGGTACATCGTGGCGTTGGTCATGCCTCCGCGAAGTGAATAGCCGCTTCCGTCATCAACGGCACCCGCTGTCAGAAATGCGGCTCCGTGGGCATCCATAGTCACAGGCATGCTAAAGAGGTCATCGGCTGAATAGTTGTAACCGACTTTTGCCTCGCTTTTATCAATGGTCGCGCCCCCTTCCCCTGTGATTTCAACTGTAGTACCCGCCACGTCCGCAGTATTGAGAGAAATGTCAGCCCTGACTATGGTGTCTGCACCGACACGGAGGTCCTGAATGGCTCTTCCCTGATAACCATCCATTGAAAAACTCACTCTGTATTCCCCTGGTGGCAAGAAACCAGCTCTCCAGTTGCCCTTCTCATCGCTCTTCAGTGTGCGGGGACTCATCAGGTTAGGCGAAGTAATTCTGATGGTGGCATTGGCTATGACTTTGCCGCTCCTGTTTTTTACAGTACCAACCATCGTGCCTGTAGTCACCTGTGCCATTAATGGTGCGCCAGCTATTATGCAAACTGCAATCAAGGGAATATTGCTGAAATTGGATATTCTGCACATACTCTTTGCTCTCCAAGTGTCTAAAAGCGCACAGCATAGCCAAGTTCAAAATGAACGGCCATGCGGCTATTGGTTACTATGTAATCGTGAGACCAGTCTTTATTCTGACCGGTAGCATAGCCAGTAACGTGGACGTACCTGTCGCTTTTATATCTGAAACCGACTATGTTTAACTCAACCAAACTGAATGGGCTGACCCGCTTTGTTACACCGATAAAAGGCGAGAGCGAGTTTGGGTTGTTGTAGAGTGTGCCGAAAAATGAATCCCTGAAATAAGTTGTCGCATTTTCCACACTGCGGACATCCCCGAAATACTCGTGCCTGTACTTGGAACCGCCAATCTGAAGACCGCCCACTAACCCGAAACCATCGAATTGTCTTTCATAGGCAACTCTTACAGCAAGCCCTTCAACACCGTTTTTTACACGGCCTACCGCCCAATCCAGGTCGTATACAACACCAGGGGCTGTTTCAAGGTTGGACATGTCGGGCTTGAATTCGTTGCCCGATTTGTAGGCCCAGCCGACTTCAAGACTGACCTTGTCCTGTTTATTGAGATTGTAAGCAAGAGCCAACCCGTAGCCATAATTGGCGTGCTTCAGGTTGTCATTAAACGAAGTGGCCTGAATGCCAGTGCGAATTTTGAGCAATACCTCAAACATTGATTGCTCTTCCGCCCTTGCAAAAGCACCTATCAATGGCAACGCAGCTCCGATGCGTAAAAGTCTGTGGACTTTCATTAAAAACACCTCCTATGCTTAAGGAAAAAACGATGCGGACCAGCTAAATACAGATGAACCAATGGCTTTCTGGAAGTAATTCCAAGCTGTTTTTCGTATGCCGCACCCACATTTCCGTTCCCGCTGTGTGAAGGCGGGAACGGAATATTAATATTTATGTTTTATGATGATATAAAAATGTAATTATTGTTAATAATAGATATATTTAAAATTGTTTATATAATATTGTGTAGATATATCTAAACATGTTTTTATTATGAATAACATTTTTGACATGAGAAAATTGGAGGTTATAGCCGTTCCATCTCAAAATCGCGAAACGCTATTTTGGGGAACAGCTATAATGAAATCCCTATGACTAAACTGGATTACACATTCACAAACGACGCGCTCTTCAAGATGCTGTTTGTCAAATACCCAAACCTTCTAAAGAACATCATTACCGAATTGCTTGCTATACCCCTTGAAAGTATAGGCCATTTCTTTATCACCAGTCAGAAAATACCACCCGAAGCGCTCGGCGATAAATTTTGCCGCCTTGACATCAACATAACAGTGGATGACAGACGAGTTGAAATATGGCAATTCCATGTGAAATGTACCCATTTCACATGGAATGAAGTCTGGCGGCTTTCGTTTCAACTACAATAAGTTGAGGCGCGTTTTTGAAAAAAATGATAAAAAAATATTTACTTGTGTAAAAATTAGTTGCTGAAGTTGTAATTTTTCTGCGGCTCAATAATTTGACAGACGCAATCAGTTGGATAGTTGTATGCTCGTTCAGTCCAAACAATTTGACATTCCGTTCCCGCCTTCACACAGCGGGAACAAATTTATAATGATTTCATGTGAAATGGCACGAGCCACTTGCAAAATGTCGAGTTTATAGCAATTCAATTTATTGTAGTCCATAGCCGCAGTGTCTGACCCAGTCTTCGATGTCTTTGCCCGCAATCGAATCCAGCGCAGCGGCGATGATAGGGATAAGCGCATCTGCCGTCCTTGCCTTTGCTTTGCGGAGGAAGGCCTTCATTTTTGACCAGGCATGCTCTATCGGGTTGAAATCCTGGGAATACACAGGCAGAAATACTACTTTGGTGCCGTTCCGCTAAACCCATGCAAATATAATCATTTCTGATTAAATCTACTGTTAGCTTCCTGCTTCACAGAGGCCAGTTTCGCTTTGGGCTTACGCCCAAAGCCAGAGCTTTCCTCTCCACAGGCTGATGCCGTGGAACTCACGGCCAAATTCCTTAAATTGACTGCGGCATTTATGTCGCGGTCATGCTCAATGTTGCATTGTGGGCATTGCCATTTCCTTACGGACAATGGCAGTTCGTCCAGTTTATGCCCACATTTGGAACAAGTCTTTGTGCTTGCAAAAAACCTGTCTGCCACTACTATTAAACCGCCTCGCTGTTCGGCTTTGTATTCCAACTGCCGCCTGAACTCAAAGAAACTCATGTCGGCAACTGAACGGGACAGCCTTCTGTTCTTTTGCATACCTCTTATGTTCAAATCCTCAATCCCAATGGTGTGAAATCTTCTTGTGAGGTCTGTTGTAAGCTGGTGCAACGCGTCTGAGCGGATATTGGCTATTCTTGCATGAAGTCTGGACAACCTTTGCCTTGCTTTATCCCTGTTTTTGGAACATTTCTCTTTGCGAGACAGGCTTCTTGATAATCGCTTCAGGCGACTGAGTAGTGCTTTATGGGGCTTTGGGCCTTTGATTGTTTCTCCTGTTGATAGTGTTGCTAATGAGTGTATGCCTAAATCAATACCTGCCGCGCCTTGGTTTTCGGCTTTTGGTAGGTTCAATTCAGGGACTTCAACTGTAATGCTTACAAACCACTTGTCAGCGGCTCGGGAAACTGTTGCTGACATTATCTTTCCTTGAAACCTTAATACTTCAGTCATTTTTACCCAACCGAGTTT
>JAIRRD010000082.1 GCA_031256155.1 Holophagales bacterium | reverse complement strand
CGGTCATTATCACAAGGTATGGTTTTTAATAAACTGTCGCCGAACTTCATTATTGCAATAGCCCAAAGAGCGCCATTTATTATTCTGCCATTTTGCGAAAGTTCAGCGTTTCAATCCTGACTCATTTTCATTTTTCCCATGCCGCCTTCTGCAATTGCATATAGGGCACCATTGTGCCAATTTGAATAGGTGAAATCTGCGTTAGGTGGTCTGAAAAAGCCTTTCACTCTGGCAAGGTCTGGAATAATTTTATGAATTTTATTGTTTTCATCAACGAGGCCTGAGGACATTTTACTAAAAGAATTCGTATAGCAATTCATAAGATATAAATCATCCGCCCATTGGCCGGGGTGATTCTGTGCAAACGCCACAAAGCTTGAAAACAACAGGCAGATTTGGAATATTGCTGATAGAATAAAGTGGTACGTAAACATTTGTATTCTCCTTCGACCGCATAGATGCGATGCTCGGCATGTGTGTCGAGAAGCGGCTGATCTATGCGACGCTGGTGGCTTGATAACTGGCTCAGGAAGCGTCGGTCTGCCTTTTGGGTGGATAAGCGCGTTTACCGAAAACCAAAAGATTCAGAGCAATCCCCGCAACCATTGCCGCACCCAGGCTCGAATACACATTTGGGTTTTGGGGCGCGTGCCAGAAAGCTAAATAGGCAACCGGCGGACAAAGTAACGGGACACCAATCAGGTACACGTAGAGCAAGTTTTTCTGAGCAAGGCCGCGAGTCCATAACAGATAGTAATACAAGAAGAGGACAGCGGTGAACACAGCCAAAGGCAATGGCATCACGTAATTGCTGAACACTGTGGATGAGGTGATGCCAATGAAGACAATGAGTGACAGACCGAGGTGACGGTAAATGTTCATTTCCTTTCCTCCTGATCGGTCACAAGACCTCATATTGTAATATTACCATTTTCATGAAAAGACAGTACGATTTTGTAATATTTTTAAAATTTAATTATTTATAGCGATTCTGTACGAGATGTGAGGTAATTGCAAGTGGCTCAAGTTGCTATTCCATATCGAAATTGCGAAACGCGATTTTGATATGGAACCACTTTAAAATCAATATCCCAACCCAATTGAGTAATTTCCAGGGATTTTTTTGTGCCAGGTGCCAGATGCGTTCATCCAAAATGGGGTCATTCTGGCATATTTAACGTTCTTTTCAGGACGGCTCAAAACGGTCCTTATCCACGGCAGACCAAACTGACTGGTAATGAGTAGCTTGTCAAGCGTTTCAACCTTGCCTTCAATGACTACCACAGCCGTGTAGGTGTATGGCGATATTATTTTAAGGCCAATCTTCGGATTCATCGCCAAAGACACGGGCGGCCCTATCTCACTGCCGTGGGGGCTTTGCTTCACAATCTGACCTTCCTGCACAATCGCAGGAGGTTGGGGAGGGGGTACCTGGAACGGTGATAATAGCATGATGGCTGTTGGAGACAAGGTATCGAACATTGAAGAAGCCAGGATACCTATCTGAATATTATATAGCAATTCCGTGTAAAATGGCAAATTTCAGATAGAATTACTCTAATTAAGAGTAAGCGAAACTTTTCTCAAAAGTGTTTCCGGGGCAGCATTTCTAGACAAGTTTCTCATCGCCTCCAAAGCACACTTGCATCCATCTTGCACATTGATTTGCTTATTTGTCAAAGAACCCAGTCTTGCGGCCCACTGAGTCAGATGAGCAGGCATACCCTTCAGGATGCGCATCTGTTCATCAAGCACTATCAACAGTTGCTCCAAAGCCAGGGTCACTTGCTGACTTTGCGCCAATTCGCTGGATTTATCAGGCAATAAGCTCTCAGAAACATTTTTAAAGGGAATCCCTTCCATTACTGACACCCAGGCATCTATCTGAGAACAAGCCCTTGCAAACATATCCCTGTCCAAATATTTGAGCGTTCCATTTGAGACAGCAATCCATACGTCCAATTCGGATTTATCCCAACCATGCCTCAAAGCAACCTCGCCTATTTCGTCAGATCTCAAAGGACTGAATACAACCCTTTCAGAGCGGCTCTGGATGGTCGGCAGAACTGATTCAGGCATATGGGTCAGCAAAAGGAAAAATGTGTCTGGAGGCGGTTCTTCCAAAGTCTTCAGCAATATATTGGCGCTTGCCTTACCAAGTCTATGGGCATCCTCAATGACAATCCATCTGTGGCAGTTTGGAGGTGCCGCCTGATAAGCCCAGTTAATGACCCCCCCTTCAACCAGTTCATCCTCCCGAATAGTGTCCACCTTGATAAGGCCAGCCTTGCCTTCAGGCGCAATCCTCAATAAATTGGGAAATTCTTTTGGCAAAGGGTCAGTCTTAAAAAGTTTACACCCCTCACAAACACCGCAAGCTGATCTCCTAAAGCACACTTCACGTTGCGCCATCTCTAGCGCCACACGGCGTTTCCCAATACCGTCCTGCCCAACAAAGAGTAGACTTCCATAAAACTTGCCAGCATTAACGCGCTCAAGAAGTCGGCTGCGAATTTCCATGTGACCGAGTATTGACTTATCGAACATACATCACCTCAGCAAAAAACCGGCGGCATTTAATTTAGGAGCGATTAAAGACCAGACATTACCGGCAATAGACTCAGGGCTTTCATCCGCCGGAATGACGCAGATACGCTCAGGTTCCCTTGAAGCGATTTCAAGAAACCGCTCTCTGACATTTCTATGAAAGCAAAGCTCTTCGCGGTCAAAGCGCGTTTCCGCAAAATCAGGTTTTTCTCTGTTGCGGCTATTCACTCGTATCAGCATTTTTTCGGGGTCAGCATCAAACAGCAGCGTCAAGTCAGGTCGCAGGTCTTTTAAGACTATTTGCCTCAACGTGTCCAGAGTTTTTTCTGAAACGCCCTGAATACCTTGATAAGCTCTGGTGGAATCCTCAAAGCGATCCAACAGAATTATTTGGCCAGACCGCAGCGCTGGCCTGACAACAGTTTCAAGATGCTGTGCCCTGTCCGCATAAAAAAGCAACAATTCAGCGTCCAAACACCATTTTTCACCAGACGTCCGCGGCGTCAGCAAAAGAGAACGCAGTTCCTTACCTAAATCTGTCCCCCCCGGCTCCTTTGAGCATATGTACGGAAGTCCGAACTTCGATAGTTGATCCGTCAGGAAATCCAATTGGGTTGTTTTCCCCGACCCTTCAATGCCTTCCAATGTGATGAGGAACCCGCTCAAAATACTCCTCCACCAGAGTGCCGCACAATTCGGAGTGATTTTGAGATTGGCGGAAAGGTAGTAGTCATAATAACATTTTTCGCCTGCATTGCTTGCTTAACGGGCGAGCAAAGTCCGCCTACAAGCAATGCACAATCCAGGATTTGTTTAAAAATCCTAGCATAGCAGTTCAACATACAATAAAGTTGAACTGCTATAGATGGTTATGATACCAAGCTGTATTCATCTGATGTCATTTTTTTTTTTTTTTTTCGCTTAA
>JAIRRD010000005.1 GCA_031256155.1 Holophagales bacterium | reverse complement strand
CCGCACAATTCCCGCAGCGTTTTTTTTTTTTTTTTCGCCACCATGGCCAAACGCCTGTAGTCCAGATGCTCCGGGATGTCGTTGATCGTGTGGTAATAGGTGTTGCGGTATTCCGATGTATCGGTGAGCATGACGGCATTGTAACCTTGATCCCAAAAGGGTTTGTGATCCGAGCGGTCTATGAAACGCGCCCTAGATGGCGAGGCAGAAAAAGATCTGACGGGCAGCGGCGTGGCCTTTGCCATGGACTTTTTTATCGCCTTTACCAAACCGCCATTGCCCGATTTGCCGACTACGCAGAGGAAATTGCCTTTGGATGGGTAAAACAATTTCAATAGGCTGGACGGATAGCGCTGCGATTTTGGCTCGTCGCTGAAGTAGCCCAGCATTTCAAGCGAGATCATCGCCCTGACATCCACGTTTTTGGCCTTGAGGTCTTTTGCGTGTACCTCGCTACCGATTGTACCCGGCTCTTCCAGTGAGTAAGCCGCCAAATCAACGCGGATGCTCGGTGCGTTTTTGCCAAGGGCTTTTGCCAATTCGAGCAGCACCGCAACAGCACTGGCGTTGTCGTCAGCCCCAGGGGTACCCGGAACGGCATCATAGTGTGCGCCTACAACAATGCGCGGCCCGACTTCTGGCCCATACGAGGCGTAGACATTGGTGTACTTGCCTTGGGATCTGCCTCGTTGCCATTGAAATTCTCTGGTTTCCACCCTCCCGCCAGACTCTTTTAACATTTCTTCGATGTGTTTTGCCAAGCTGCCCAAGACCTCTGCATGATGGTAGTCCCTGTCCGAGAAATTGCGGACGATGTCCACCACGCTCGCTTTTAGACGGTTCTCTAACCCTGGGTCAGGCGATGCCCATTTGGGGTAGGCCTTTGAAACGAAAAAGTTGCTCGCTTTCGCTTTGGCGACCGGAAGTTCGAACAGCGAATCGGATATGTCGTTCCTGAAAGAAAAGTTGTTGATGGTGGTGTGTTCTGCAAAACTGCGTCCTGGGCCACGATTAATATCCTCTGTTTGTTTATACGGAACCATGATTCCGTCAATGCGCCTATAATCCGCGTACGTGGATACGAATTTTCTGGAATCTGCCGCATTTGCCCGCTCATACCGAAAAATCAGGTTGTCTTTGGTGCCAATCAAAAATGTATGGTTCCAGTTTTTATATTCTGGTTTTTTGTACTTGGCTTTCAGTTTGTAGTAATTAACACCATCTTGTTCAATGATGTCGGGGGTTTCAGTATCGAATATTAATTCTTTGAAAACCGTCGCGGCCTCGAATGGAATCCGTGGCGGAAAGATTTCATATGTTTTGGCGAAAGCTCCCTCATCGCCATTGTAATTGGCGTAGTTCCAGGATTCATTTTTTTCTATGTCAGTGATCCACACAGCGAAAAGTGGGCGATTTTTCATTCTCTTGAAGCGGATGGTGCTATCAAGGCGGAGTTTGCCACTTTTGTATGTTTCTTTGTCTTCGACCTTTTTTTCTCCGTCCGCAGGGTCATTCGCCGTCAGCGTCAAATTCATCACGTATGGCTTGGGGTCAAAAAAAGCGTCCCCGCCCAAGGTTTTTTCTACCAGCCGGATTATCTCCTCGGCACTCGGGATCGGATCCTGACACAAAACACTCGCTGACGGATAGACCGACGGGGCAGCGAACAAAAGAAACGCAACAGTCAGAAGCGCCGCGAAACGGAACGAAACCCTGATCTGCCTGTACACCATACACCTCTTCAGAATTTGGTAGTATAGCATTACCTCGGCAGTCATTCCCGCATTTAGTTTTATTAAGGGGATTGATTAATATAGTGGTTCAACTTATTGTTGTTGAACTTCTATATATAAACATTGCTTGAAAATATGAAAAAATAAGGTTTAATAATTAGACTGGCATATTTTTTATGCCAAGTCTTGGAGAACATTATGCGTATTGGCATTTTGACTGGAGGCGGCGATGTCCCTGGCCTCAACCCCTGCATTAAAACCGTTGTTCACGTCGCCGCCGAAAAAGGCATTGAGGTTATAGGTATTCGCCGCGGATGGGCGGGTTTGTTAGAGTACAACCCCGATGACCCCTCGTCCCGCGATCGCTGCACATTGCCCTTGAACCTTGTAAACACGCGCACTGTTGACCGATCTGGCGGAACTTTTTTGCACACAAGCCGGACAAACCCGGGGCGAGTCCGCAAAGATGAGGTACCGGATTTCCTAAAAAGCCAGATTAATATGGATGAAGAAGGGCCTTTTGATTTCACCTCACATGTACTCAAAAATTTAGAAAGCCTCGGCATACAGGCAATGGTACCTATTGGCGGGGATGACACACTCAGCTATGCGGAACGTCTGCACCGCGAAGGCTTCCATATCGTTGCTATTCCAAAAACTATGGATAACGATGTCTATGGTACTGACTACTGCATTGGATTTTCCACCGCCGTAACACGCAGTGTGAAATTTATCCACCAACTCAGAACCAGCACTGGGAGTCATGAACGCATAGCCATTATTGAACTGTTTGGGCGCTATAGCGGTGAAACCAGTCTCCTTGCCAGTTATCTTGCTGGTACCGAGCGCAGTATTATAAGCGAAGTTCCATTTGACATTGAAAAACTGGCAAACATGATTCTTGAGGACAAGCGCAATAATCCAAGCAACTACGCAATGATTGCCATTAGCGAAGGTGCATCTATGATTGGGGGCCAAATTGTGGAGTACGGACAGGAAGACGCATACGGACATAAGAAACTGGGCGGCATTGGTCTGATAACAGGCGAAGCATTAAAGCAGCTCACGGGTAAAAATATCTTGTACCAGCAAGTTAGTTATTTAATGCGCAGCGGTGCGCCAGACAGTCTTGATCTGATGGTTGCAGTCAACTACGCCAGAATGGCCGTTGGCCTGGTAAGCAGAGGCGCAAGCAATCGCCTGGTAGCCTTAAGAAACGGCACATATACAAGTATTCCAATCACCATTATAAGTACCGGCAAAAAGCGCGTTGATGTTGAAGAACTTTACGACAGCGCAAACTATCGCCCAAAAATCAGGCACGTTGAAGGCAAACCAATGTTTTTATATTGATGTGAGCCACTTATAGCGAATGCACCTTACAACCGTAGCAACTGGGTATGTATAACCCACACCTCCCATTGCGCTCCCCGCCTGTCGGCGGCTCGCTTTATTACGGTGTAGTCTAGCGCATCCGCCATTTTACTTGTGGAGCATTGTTATACTCTACAAGTAAAATGACTATAACATTTATCTATATGCGGATTGGCGTAAATCCGACACTACAGAATCCAGCTTCATGGTTTCCTGTGTACCTTGCGTCAAGTCCTTTACTGTGATGACACCCTGCTCTATCTCGCTGTCACCAAGTATCATGGCCAATTGAAAGTCCTGCCTGTTTGCCGTTTGCAGACTTTTTTTCAGGGGTACGTTCCTGGTCTCCAGTTGTATTTCCAGCCCGGCCCACCGCCATTCCTTTGCCAAAATCATTGCTTTTATCGCTGCGCTTTCGCCCACTGGAATCAACAGAATCGGTTTTTTGCCAGGCGCATCGCCGTGGATTGCCTGCATCAATATTGCCAAACGGTCTAAACCAATAGCCCATCCAAATCCTGGAACTTCAGGTCCACCTAGTTGCTTGACCAAGCCATCATAGCGACCGCCACCCAACAGCGCACTTTGAGCGCCCAAATCTGAACTCATTACTTCAAAAGCTGTTCTGGTGTAGTAATCAAGACCGCGAACAAGCCTTGGGTTATCCTCAAATGGGATTTCAAGAGCAGTGAGTATTTCTTTTAGCCTCGCGTGGTGCTTGAGACTGACCTCATCCAAAAAATCAGTGATGACTGGATGCCCTTCCAGTGCCGCCTGGCATGTTGGAATCTTGCAATCCAGCACACGTAATGGATTTTCCTGAATGCGGCGATGACAATCAGCGCAAAATTCAGATTCCGACTTATCAAAAAAATCGCGCAGTGCCTGATAGAAAGCTGGTCTGCACTCAGGTGTTCCAACACTATTGATGCTGAGCGTCAATTTAACCAGACCAAGCTCTTGCAATAGTTCAAACAGCAAGGTCAAATTCTCGGCATCGGCTTCCGGCGTAGCCACACCAAAAATTTCCGCACCAATTTGCCAGAACTGACGGTAGCGCCCGGTCTGCATACGTTCGTAGCGAAACATCGGCCCAATGTAATACAATCGCTTTGGGTCATTTGTCTCAAAGAACTTGTGCTGAATGGCAGCCCTCACAACACCGGCTGTATTTTCAGGACGCATGGCCACATGGCGGCCGCCCTTATCAATAAAGTCGTACATCTCTTTGTTCACAATGTCAGATGACTCGCCAACACTGCGCTTAAAGACTTCTATTTCCTCCAACACTGGTGTGCGAATTTCTTCATAGCCATGGCGAGCCATAGTTTGACGGGTTATCTCTTCAATCCACTGAAACCACCGCAACTCTGGACCAAATATATCTCTAGTGCCTTTGACTGTCTGGGCCATGCAACTAATTCCTCCACTACAAAACTAAATATAGCGGTTCCATCTCAAAATCGTGTTATGAACTTTCCCCGTAATTGTCCTTTAGACTTTGATATTGACTCGCTCCCCTTTTTGATAACATTTTAAATCCCTTTCATGAGGTCTTCCATGCGTGTGTTACTGTCTTCCACTTACTTCCATCCTATGCCTGGCCCAAACACCAGCGCCTGTTATTTCTTTTGAGAAAACACACCATGACTTCGGCAAGATGTCTCATGACCAAAAGATGTCTTATAAATACAAGGTAACAAACAGCGGCAACGCCCCCCTGCATATAAAAGAAATACGACCATCCTGCGGTTGCACCTATACAGTCATGGGTCAGTCAATACTGAAATCCGGTGAAATCAGTTTCATTGAAGTTCGTTTTGATCCCACAGGTATGCAAGGGAACGTACACAAATATCTGGAAGTTAT
>JAIRRD010000275.1 GCA_031256155.1 Holophagales bacterium | reverse complement strand
ATAACTTCTGAATCCGAAGCACTGGCAAAAGTGTGTCCTTCAATAAGTAAACGATTTCTGAGAAGTTCGGTATTTAACAGATTGCCGTTATGGCAGAGTGCTAACTGTCCAAAACGTCCATGGACGAGAAAGGGCTGGGAAGCGGACGAAAGGCTTTCACCATAGGTGGAATAACGCGTGTGTCCGATTGCTGCATCCCCTAGAAGCGATTCAAGAACTGATTCAGAGAAGACATCTGCGACGTAACCTTGAGCTTTGTGCAAACGCAAAAAACCATTTTCGCGGGAGCAAATACCTGTTGCTTCCTGTCCACGGTGCTGAAGGGCGTACAGACCTAAGTAAGCCTGTTTGGCCGCTTCTTGCTTGTTTAATATGCCAAAAACGCCGCATTCATCTTTGAAGGGCATACAACCTCCAATATAACAATTTTTGCAGTTCAACTTTGATAAGGTTGAACTGCTATAAACAGAATAGCTGTGTGAATGAGTTTTGTGGCTATTTTGTCTAACTTTGTGTGCCTCATCTTGTTTTTTATTTTGATCAAAATTGCGGAAGGCAATTTTGAGATGGAACCGTTATAATCTATAAGTGGTTTGGCTTTAAAGGGTGAACCACTCTTAGGAGATAATTCATGATCATTCTGACACTGAACGCAGGTTCAAGCTCTCTCAAGTTCAACCTCATTGAAATAGTCAAGGAGACCACTTTGGCGGATGGAATCGCGGAGCGCATCGGTCTCTCTGAAGGCTCCATTAAATGGACAATACAGGGGGAAAAGGGCGGCGTTGACCAGAATATGAAGGATCACAAAGACGCTCTTAAAACAATTATGGATGAACTGCGCAAAACAGCTCTCAAAGACAGGGAAGTGGGTGCAGTTGGCCACAGAGTCGCCCACGGGGGGCCAAACTTTGGTGACCCAATGCTGGTAACTCCGAATGTGTTACTTGAAATAGAAGAACTTGCAGCATTAGCTCCGCTCCACAACCCTGCTAACGCGCTTGGTATCAAGACAGCTATGGACATATTCCCCGGCAAACCGCAGGTGGCTGTATTTGATACAGCATTTCACAATTCAATTCCCGATTACGCATACACGTACGGCTTGCCGTATGAAATCTGCAAGAAATATGGGATCCGCCGTTATGGCTTTCATGGCACGAGCCATCGCTATGTTGCTGAACGCACAGCCGCTCTGCTGGCAAAGTCTTTGAATACGTTGAAAATCATCACATGTCACCTGGGTAATGGATCTTCCATCACCGCCGTCAATCAGGGCAAGTCTGTTGATACGTCCATGGGATTAACTCCACTGGAAGGAGTTGTCATGGGAACTCGCTGCGGCAGTGTTGACGCTGGCGCAGTAATCACTTTGATGGAAAAAGAAAACTTGGACGTCAAGGGTTTGAATGCCATGCTGAATAAGCAGAGCGGCTTGCAAGGAATTTCCGGTATCAGCAGTGATTGCCGCGATGTTGAAGAACGTATGGCATCCGTTGATAACGCCAGACTCGCCCATGAAACTCTTTGCTATGGCATAGTCAAATACATTGGTGCTTATGCCGCAGCCATGGACGGCGTGGACGCGATTACTTTTACGGCTGGTATTGGCGAAAACAGTCACAAAGTGCGCACTTGGGTTTGTAACAGGCTGCAAAATCTGTTGGGTGTAAAGATAAATGAGACTGGAAACACAACCCGTAGCAAGGATGACCGAATTATCTCAACCCCTGATTCCCGAACTACGGTGTGCGTGATACCCACAAACGAAGAACTTATGATTGCCAGGTACACCGCCAAGCTGGTTGGTGTTTGACATAGAGCTACTTGTAAAACCTCTGGTTTTACAAGTCCACGGAGTGGTAGGCTGCGCCCGACTGGAGCAGACTCTGGCGTAACTCGTCTACAATCAATAAATTACAAAATCCAGCCAGAGACTGCGGATGTCGGGCGCAAACGGAACTCAGGGTTTTGCAATTACCTCCATAGATTTTACAAGGTTAAAATTTTCAGGCTAAAATAAACTGCATGTTTGCGGGCGTAGTTCAGTGGTAGAACGCAAGCTTCCCAAGCTTGATGTCGAGGGTTCAATCCCCTTCGCCCGCTCCAACAATGAATAACGTGAACAAATTTTCACCACCGGGTGATAAAATCACACTGTTTCGTTCACTGTTTGCAGGACGTTCAGATGTCTATCCTCGGCGTTATGAAACTAAAGACGGACGTTCGGGATACAGTCCCGCTTGCTGCAATGAGTGGGTGCCTGGTATATGCGGTAAACCGAAGATAAAATGCCATTCTTGCGCTGCGCGAAAATTGCTACCGGTTACGGATGATGTAATACGATGGCATCTTTCTGGACACGATGACAGAGGCAAGCCGTTCACAGCTGGCGTGTACCCAATGTTGCTTGACGAGACATGCTTGTTTCTGACCATTGATTTTGACCGTGAAAACTGGATGAGTGACGCAGCGGCTTTTGTGAGTATCTGTTGTGAAAAACGGGTACCGGTGGCGATGGAACGTTCACGCTCTGGAAATGGGGCGCATGCATGGTTTTTTTTCAGCAAACCTGTTTCTGCCAGACTGGCCAGGCAAATGGGTTTGTTTCTTCTCACTGAGGCGATAGAGAAACGACCAGGTCTGGGATTGACCTCATATGACAGATTGTTCCCTTGTCAGGATACGCTGCCAAAAGGGGGATTCGGGAACCTCATCGCGCTTCCGCTCCAGGGGGAATCCCGTAAAAACAAGAATAGCGTTTTTACAGACTGCGAGTTCAATCCCTACCCGGATCAATGGGCTTTTTTGGCAGGGATTGAAAAGATACGTCCCGAGTTCCTATCTTCCCTGATGAGTGAGTGTCCATGCGAACATCGTGTTACCGGTGTGCGCTTTGTCAATTTGGACGAAGACATGACAACACCATGGTTGTCCTTGCCATCAAGAGTAATGAAAACAGCGCCGCCATCAGAGCCATTACCGGAACTATTGGATATCGTTTATGCCGACCAGTTGTATTTTGAAAAATCAGCATTGACACCCTGGCTCCGAAACCGACTCGTTCGCCTCGCCGCTTTCCAAAATCCGGAATTTTATAGAGCGCAATCCATGCGCCTCCCTGTTTATGGTATTCCTAGGATCGTGGCGTGTGCCGAGGAATACCCTGAACATATAGCACTACCGCGTGGCTGTCTGGACGAAGTAAATGAATTGCTCGCAGTTCACGCTGTACAAATTAAAATTTGTGACAGGCGAAACATAGGAAAAGAAATTGATTTGAAATTCCAGGGCACATTGAGGCCGGAACAGCACAATGCAGTTGATAAATTAAAGCGGCATGATACAGGTGTCCTCGCCGCCACTACTGCTTTTGGAAAAACCGTAGCGGCTGCATGGATGATAGCTGAGCGCGGTGTGAACACTTTGGTAATTGTGCATACAAAGCCTCTTTTGGAGCAATGGCGCAAACGCCTTTCATTTTTCCTTGACATCCCAATTACAGAAATAGGCGTTTTCGGAGGTGGAAAAAAGAAACTGAGTGGTGCGGTGGATGTCGCTATTATGCAGAGCCTTGTTCATAACGGCGTGGTAAATGACGTGGTCGGCGAATATGGACATGTTGTTTTCGATGAATGTCATCATTTGTCAGCGCCATCGTTTGAGGCAATTGCACGGCGGGTCAAGGCCAAATATGTATTGGGCTTGACGGCAACGGTGACGCGGAAAGATGGCCAGCATCCGATTATCATGATGCAATGCGGACCAATCCGTCATAGAGTTGATGCCAAATTGCAAGCGGCAGCCCACACATTTATCCATATAGTTCATATACATCCCACTGGCTTTTACCCCCCAGAGTTAAAGGGACACAACACTCGTGAACACTTTCAGGAACTATACAGGGCTTTGATTGACGATTCCACGAGAAATGAACTGATTGCCGAACAAGTTGTTAATGCAGTGAAATCAGGGCGTTCGCCCATAGTGCTGACAGAACGAAAAGAGCATCTCAAAATGCTTGAACAACTACTGCGTCCTAGAATTGCGAATGTAATCACCTTGTGCGGCGGCTTTTCGGCCAAAGAGTCAAATGCGGTTAAAAAAGAACTGGAAGCAACAGCGGATTGTGTGGAGCGTGTAATTGTCGCTACAGGTAAATTTATAGGTGAAGGCTTCGATGATCCGCGCCTTGACACACTTTTTATCACTTTGCCAATTTCATGGCGGGGAACTGTAGCCCAATATGCTGGAAGACTGCACAGGGAATATGTTGGAAAGCGCGAAGTCGTCATCCATGATTACGCGGATCTTAACACGCCCATGCTGGCCCGCATGTTTGAACGCCGCTGTAAAGGTTACGAAGCGATTGGATATTCCATCCACATTCCCGCCAGTGCAATACCGGGATGGCCGGCTGATGTCCCCTTGCCATCAGAACCATCGTGGAAAAATACCTATGCTGTAAGTCTGAAAAGATTGGCGCGTGATGGTTTGGACAGTTCGCTTGGGAATCTTTTTATGTATGCCACACAGAGCTTTTCTGACTATCCAGAAGGTGGGGTCATGGCGCGCAGCGCAAGTGAGGCGTTCCTGTTTCGTCGTTTAGAAACGCTTCCTGAAACACGCGGCAAATTTCGGCTAAATTATCGCTTACCTATTCCATTTTGTGGATTCCCAGACATGGAAGTTGATCTGTCCTGCCGTGAGGCGCGGATAGCTATTGAAATTGACGGTCAACAACACTTAAACGACTCCAAAGCGTACAGGAGAGACAGAAACAAGGACTTGTTATTGCAGGAAAACGGCTGGATAGTGTTACGTTGCCTTGCTGAAGATATAGCTGAACAACTTGATAGCTTACTTGATGACATTATTCGATTATTGACTGCAAAAGCGCGGAGTTATAGCGAACGCACTTGACATTCGTAACGAGCAACTTGCAAAACCTATGGTTTTGCAAGTCCACGGAGTGGTAGGCTGCGCCTGACTGGAGCAGGCTCTGGCTCAACTCGCCTACAATCAACAAATTACGAAATCCAGCCAGAAACTGCGGATGTCGGGTGCAGGCGGAACGCAGGATTTTGCAATTAGCTCATGGTTGAGATATGGCTGGGTATTCTTAGCAGGAAGTCTTTGCGTGGTAGAAGTTTTAAGAGTAGTGAGGAGCCTTGCAGGCACATTGGAAAATTTATTAAGGCATACAACCACACAGCAAAACCCTTACCTTTGCTATGCGCTACGACCAAATCATCGTCAGACACTCGCATGGTCATCGCATATCCTAACGAACCACAGAGCAAGCATTGTATCTAGTTCGCTGGGTACACACTTCTTGATTTTTTGAAGTTGCTGACTTGAGGTAAACTATGATATATGGTCGTAATCAATCAGCCAACAGGACATCATGAGGCTATCACTGCCTATGTAGCAGATCTGAATGTTCAGTTCAAGTCCCCAAAGCCCACAGAACATTCCTATCGTCCAGCATTTGCAAATCTATTAAAATCATTACTCTCCCACCTGAACCCATCAAACGAACAGGGACGGACAGAGTGCGGAGCGCCGGATTATGTCTTACTCCGACTTAAAGACAATATCCCCATCGGATATATTGAGGCAAAAGACATAGGCAACACCGACCTGGAAGGCCGCAACAAGAACAAAGAGCAGTTCGACCGATACAAGGCAGCCCTCGACAACATTATTTTCACTGATTACCTTGACTTCCATTTCTGCAAAGAAGGCCAAATCATTGAAAATGTGGCCATCGCCGAAATAAAAAACAATAAGATTGTTCCACTTCCAGGCAATTACGATAAGTTTCACAGATTACTTACTGTTTTCGGCGATGCCAGCCCCCAGAGAATAACCTCATCAGACAAACTTGCTCAAATCATGGCTAACAAAGCAAGGTTAATGGCAACAGTGTTTGAAGAAGCTATTTCAAGAGAAAACGGCGACAGCATACTCACGGGGCAGATGGAAGCATTCAAAAGTTTCCTGATTCACGACATAACAAACAGTGAATTTGCAGACCTCTACGCCCAGACCATAACCTACGGCATGTTTGCCGCCAGGATGCACACTTCTACAGATACATTTAACAGAAAAGGTGCGGCAAAACTTATCCCCAAGACAAATCCCTTCTTGCGAAACCTGTTTCATACTATTGCAGGGCTAGACCTCAAAGAGAGCATAAGTTGGATAGTTGACGATCTTGCGGAAGCGTTTAGGGTGGCAGACACAAAATCAGTCTTGGAAGGGATTGGCAAAACCACTAAACAAACCGATCCCCTGATCCATTTTTATGAGGATTTCCTGTCCGCCTATGATCCTGAATTACGAAAAAGACGCGGAGTTTGGTACACACAAAAGTCAGTAGTCCAGTTCATAGTCAGGGCAGTGGACGAAATCCTGCAAAACGACTTCGACCTGCCCAAAGGATTAGCAGACAATTCCAAAATCAGGATCAAAACAGACAAACACACAGGATTTGAAACCCATAAAGTCCAGATATTAGACCCAGCCACAGGTACAGGTACATTTCTGGCAGAGACAATAAGCCAGATATATGAAAACTACAAATGGCAAAGCGGCGTATGGCAGAGCTATGTCGAGCAACATTTAATACCAAGGCTAAACGGCTTTGAAATACTAATGGCCCCCTATGCAATGGCACACCTGAAACTGGATTGGTTGCTGGCAGAAACTGGCTACCAGCATAAAACCAACCAACGTCTGCGGATATTTCTGACAAATTCATTGGAAGAACACCACCCCGACACAGGGACACTGTTTGCACAGTTTTTGGCAAATGAAGCCAAGGAAGCCAACAGCGTAAAGAAAAATGTCCCCGTAATGGTGATTATTGGCAACCCCCCGTACAGCGGCGAGAGTTGGAACAAGGGCGAATGGATTGCCGGAAAAATGCAGGATTACAAGAAAGAACCAGGCACAACCACCAGCTTGAACGAGCGCAACAGAG
>JAIRRD010000213.1 GCA_031256155.1 Holophagales bacterium | reverse complement strand
GACTTGGCGGATAGTCCCGGCATAGCTTGGTACGGACTGCAAAAAATGCCTTCCATTGAATCACTTGAATCGCCGAATCTTCCGGGTTTAATTGACATGTCCCCACACATGGGTGACTTTATGGACACAGCCCGAATTGTCAAACGGTTGGATTTGATAGTTACCGTTGATACTTCAATGGCTCACTTAGCTGGTTCTCTGGGGCTTCCCACCATAGTGTTGCTGCAAAACCCGCCCGATTGGCGCTGGGGGCTTGGCGAGTATACGCCTTGGTACCAAACACTGGCATTGCTGAGGCAGACAGCGCACGGAGATTGGGCGGAGGTGATTAGTTTGCTCAAACAGCGCATAATCAAACTTGCAACGTTTGGGAAAAGAGATGCTCCCACATATAGCGGTTTAACTTTTCGTAGTTAAACCGCTATACCGGGATTCGCTTGCGAATCCCGGCCGCTCATAGTCCATAGGCGGGCTTGACTCGCCGTAAATGGACTATGAAAGCGCAAATTGCTATAGTACGGCAGATGCTTCACAAACTGACTCTACATTGGTCAAACTATTTCCTGAAAACCCGCTGGCAAATGGACTGTGATTCTTTTTATTCAGATGGAGTGTGCCAATGCCTTTTTGTTGGAAGAGAATGTGCTAAATTTTATGTAGCAGTTCAACTTTTCAAAGTTGAGAGGACTCTGTTAAAAATGTTATCAAAGCGCTTGGAATTGAGAAATTGACATGTCGGCCAAGATAGTGGCTCTGGCCAATCAAAAGGGAGGTGTGGGAAAGACCACCTCTGCCATAAATATCGCTGCATCTCTGGCTATGCTGGAAAAACTGGTGCTACTGGTTGACTTTGACCCGCAGGGACACAGTACGACCGGTCTTGGCTTCCGTAAGCCGGATCACAACGCTGGTTCATACGCCTTAATAAAGGGCGCTCCAATAGAATCTCTGGTTTTAACCACTGAAGTCCCAATGCTGCGAGTTGTTCCGGCTGGCAAGGATCTGGCGCAGATGGAGTTTGAACTCTTTGAACTGCCACAACTGCAAGAGCTTCGCAACGCACTGCAACCGGTGATTGACCATTACGATTACATTTTGATAGATTCGCCCCCTGCTCTTGGGATGATTACGCTAAATGCCCTTACCGCTGCCGATGAAGTCATAGTACCTATGCCATGCGAATTTTTTGCTATGGACGGTCTTGCTGAACTTGCGGAAACTATACGACGTATTCAAGCCGGCCCCAATCCGAAACTGGTTCTTGGGGGTATTCTGCTGACTATGGCCGAAGAGCGCACCAACCTGGGTGAGGCTGTTGCAAGTGAGGTCAGACAAGCGTTCCCGGGCAAGGTTTTTCAAACATCCATCCCCCGTAACATACGGCTCGCGGAAGCCCCGAGTCATGGGAAACCTGTGGCATTTTATGACCTGAAATCCAAAGGTGCGCAGGCATACCTGAACCTGGCCAGGGAGTGGATTGGTTTGGAATTTAATGTTTCCAAGGACTATTCATGACGACTAAACGCCCTGCTCTTGGCAGAGGACTTACGTCTCTTATGAGCCAGGTCGCCGCGACGGAAGATGCATCGCCCAGAGATATTCCCGTTAATTCACTGGTTCCGAACAGACATCAGCCAAGAACTCAGTTTGATGAAGCGGCGCTTGAAAATTTAGCCGTGAGCCTCAGACAGCATGGGATGGTTCAACCCATAGTCGCTCGCAGGGTTGGCGAAAGATTTGAAATCATTGCTGGTGAGCGCCGCTGGAGAGCGGCCAAGAAAATTGGAATCCCCACAGTTCCGGTGGTCATTAAGGAAATACCCGATGACCGTCTGCTGGAATTTGCCTTGGTTGAAAATATCCAGCGCCAGGAACTGAATCCGATAGAAGAAGCTAAAGCCTATTTTCAATTAGGTGAACACCTCCGTCTGACACAGGAGCAGGTTGCGGATCGCGTTGGCAAGAGCCGTCCACAAGTTGCCAACACACTGCGTTTATTGCGTCTGCCATCGGATCTGCAGGGTTTAGTGGCACTGGAACAGATATCCGCCGGACACGCAAAGGTGCTGCTGGGCGTAGAGGATATGCAACTACAGTGTCAATTAGCTCAGGAAGTTATAGAAAGACAGTTGAGTGTCCGCGCTCTGGAAGAACGCATACATAAAATAACTCATATCCAAAAAACCAAGACCAAAACCAAAAAGAGACATCCGCAGGCACTGTTTATAAATGCAGCTTCTGAAGAACTTACGCGAGCCTGGGCGACTCGGGTTGAAATCAAACCCAAAGGCAAGGGCGGTTCTCTGGTATTTCACTTCGCCAACGATGTGGAATTGGACAGGCTGTTTGAAAACCTGAAATTGGGGCCTGATAAGAGATAGCTGTGTCGTCTGGCTCTCTGTCTCTTTCGGTTCTTGAATCCCGTGGTCACTGGGGCATTAAGAAGGGCTTGGATAATATACGCAAACTGCTGGTCGGTTTGGGACATCCAGAAACTTCTTATCCCGCTGTTCTGATTGCCGGTACAAATGGCAAGGGTTCCACGGGGGCTTTTTTGGCTCACTCGCTACAATCAGCCGGTTTGAACATAGGCTGGACTACATCGCCGCATCTGCTGTGTCCTTCGGAAAGAATTTGGATAAATGGGCAACATGTAAGCAAAAATGATTTGGACGCTTTGCTGGAGCAAGTGCTGTGCGCTGAAATGGCGCTCGGGATTAAGGCAACCTATTTTGAATTGATGGTTTCAGCGTCATTACTGGCATTTGAACAGGCATCCGTTGATCTGGCGCTGGTCGAGGTTGGCATGGGTGGGCGCTGGGACAGTACTAATATTCTGGACCCCATAATCACCATTCTGACCAATGTTGCTATGGATCACACAGCTCATCTTGGCGATACGCTTGAGGCCATCGCTGCTGAAAAACTATGTACGGCCAGGGATAACCGTCCGCTGGTTCTTGGCCCTGCGCTGGAGCCGCAATGGCTGAAACCTCTTTGCGAATCAAAACCGCTGATGCTGACATCATGCCTTCCCGATGCCGAAATTTTTTGGGATCACAGCGTTGTCAACGGCTATCAAATCAATTTGGCCGGTAATCACCAGATACACAATCTGGCTACGGCGCTGGGAGCTATAGACGCTCTGCGCGGCCTGGGGTGGAAGTTGGACGCTGACCGCGTTTACTGCGGCCTGTCAAATACGAAGTGGCCGGGACGCTTCTGGAAAGTGCCGGGATTGTCCAATGTTGTCTTTGATGGCGCTCATAACGTAAATGGGGCGGAAGCTCTGGCTGGTCACTTAAATAGATGCGGTGTCAGGCCACACCTGTTTTTCAGCGCCATGAGCGACAAAGACCTGTTTGGTATGGCCATGGCGCTCGCGGCGGCAAGACCTTTGAGCGTTACTATTGTTGAGGGAGAAGAATACCGCTATGCCGATGTTGAAACGATGCGGAGCGCCTGGTCGCACGCTGGTTGTGAATGTCCGTCCTTGCTCACCATGAATGGTCTGTCATCGGTACTTCAAAAAAATGTATCCGATACGTACCTTGTTACCGGTTCGCTGTATTTTCTGGGACACTTATTGGAGGAGTTGAACATCTTTATCTGAAGTTGATCGCTCGGGAAAATTTATGATTCTGAACGCCACTTTTCTTTTGCTGCAAGCAGTTCAAGCCCAGCCGCCCCAGTTGCCTAAATCCCAGGTGGATGAGTTGCGGATTGTCGCGGTGGAGCAAACAGGAAAGCCGCCGTACGAGCCTGATGGCAGAGTGTACCGTCTGACGGGAAAATCTGCTTCAAGAATCAAGCCGGGCGAAGTCCTTATCATCAAACGACCAAAAGAACCCAGAGATATTGGTTTACTGCGCGTTGTTTCAGTTCAGGCGGATATGGTGACAGCCAAGCTGGAAGTCAAGGGCGAAGCGTTTCCTTTGAAAGGCGACCTCGTCCTGCCGCTTGCTTCATTGGAAATTCCTACCATCGCCAATGAAAACAGGCATGACAGGTTCCCGTTGAGAGCCGGTATCCCGTTCCCGCTGACACCTTCGCGCCTACCCAATACCCCATATGGCGCGAAGAGCGGCGCATCACTAAAAGATATCCCATTCCCGCTGACTCTTTTGGGAATACCCTCTATTCCCAGCAATGGTGGCATCCAACAGGCTAGGACGTTACTGCCGCCGTCAAGTGCAAAATCACTGGAAGAAATAATTGCCGGATGGCCAGCTACTAAAAGTGTAACCGTAGCCCAACCCCCCACTAAAACTAAAATTGTAGAGAAAAAACCATTTTACTTTTTGTCTGATAGCGCAGAACTTTCAGAAAAAGGGCTTGAAAAACTAAAACAGTGGACGGAGGACTGGGGCAAAAAAGACGTCAAGTGGATACTTGCTGTACCGCAGAGCCAGTTGAAATTTGAAAAAATATTAGCTGCACGTATGACGGCTCTGCAAAATGAACTTTACCGCCTTGGCATTGTAGATATAGGTTTCATGGTAATCTACGAATACATTGAAGAGCCATACGATGTTGTCTATGTTGGTGTGGAACGCTTGCTATAGCGATTCAACTTATTTTATAGCAATTTCCTGCTGCTTTTGCCTTTCCAAATTCTGTAAACGTCGGATTTTGGCATAAGTCCCTGCTACATTGCCAAGCTCACCGGGAGTACCGGATTGAACCAGTTTGCCATGATCCAAAACTATCACCCATTCGCACAGCTCAGCTACAAAAACCCTGTGTGTAGCCAATACCAGAGTTGTTTTGCCTAAGTACGCCCCCAAATTTTTCAGAATACGGCTTTCAGTCTCAGCATCTACTGCCGAAAGAGAGTCATCCATCAGCAAGATGCCTGGTTTTCTCAAAAGTGCCCTGGCCAAAGCTGTACGTTGGCGTTCACCGCCTGAAAGAATAACCCCTCGTTCACCAACAACAGTATCCAACCCATCAGGCAAACGCTGGATCAAATCATCCAAACACACTGCCCGCACTGCTTCCCACATATCTGTCTCGCTTGCGCTAGGGTAGCCTAAATTCAAATTTTCCCGCAAGCTCCCTGAAAAAAGAGCGGCTTCTTGGGGCACCCAGCCAAGAGATGCCCAATGCTCACGCAAACAGCCATGATTCATCCGCTGCCCATTGGCACTGAACACGCCTTTTTGAGGGTCTCTAAGGCCAGCTATTACTTGAAGCAAAATGGTTTTGCCTGAACCAATTCCGCCAAGAACGGCCAAACTTCCCCCCGCCGGAACTGAAATGGACACAGGCCCCAGTCCACGTCCAGACTCAAAACGAACTTCCAGGTCGTTTATCTCAATAGATACTGCCCCATGCTGAATCACTGTTGATTCCGCCGTTGGCACAGAGGCTTCCATGCTGGCTAGCAGTTGGCGTATCCGCAACTGCCCGGCCTTGCCGCGTTGGAACAGGTTTGCTGCCCAACCGACAGACATCACAGGCCACCCAAGTGTTCCTAAATAGCCGGTAAAAGCGGTTAAATCACCAATGCTGAGACTTCCTTGCAAAACCATAGAGCCGCCGTACCAAATTAGCGTAATTATGCAGAAGCCGCTCATTATCATGGCTAAGGGGCCATACGATGAAAACAGCGCGTTTTGAAGGACGTTCAATCTCGCCTGCTCGCGGCTTAAAGCTGTGAATGATTCAACCTGAATATTCTCTAAGCCAAAAGCCTGTATCACTTTTTCACCAGTTATTGCTTCATGGCTGAAAGTTGTCAAAGCTGAGTTGACCAACTGTAATTTTTGTTGATTCGCGTGGCTCCAGCGCCCAAGAAAGTAATAACATATCGGCAAAACTGCAAAAGGAATCAATGTTATCCCAGCCACACGGGGTTCGGTATAGAGCATAAGTATCAGTGTCATTGGCAGAATACTGGCTGTTTGCAGTAAACTCATCAATCCGGGCCCGGTAGCCATACGCACAATGGAAACATCATCCCCAATGCGACTCATCAAATCGCCGGTGGTCTGACGCTCATAAAAAGAAAAAGGCCTTGACAGCAGGAAATCAAAAATCAATTCCCGCTGTGACCGTTCTATCCAACGGCTCAGGCCAATCAGGATACTACGCATGTAGTAGCGCCCCAAACCAGCTATCAGTGTGGCAGCCAGCATCCACAACAAAAATTGGCGCGATATCGGATAAGCTCCATATTCAATGGCCTTGACAGCTTTGCCCGCCCAATAGGGAACCCAGGCGGCTGATATACCACAAACTGCTGTGGCGAACATCCCCAAAGCAAGCGTTTTTTTGTGCGGAGAAAGTAATTCCCACCACCAAGGAATCCATTTACTGCTATGAGTGGACAATCAGGCTCCTTCAGTTAATTCCAAGTGTTCCCACCGCACATGAAAGTGTTCCAAAATAGATTGGCGCTCATCTTTTTCCTGTTCAGCGATGCTCTTATAAGGGCGAATAAAGACAACCCTGCGCACTCCCCGCCGTACCAACGCCCGCGTACATGTAAGACATGGTTCATCTGTAACATATGCTGTTTCAACGGGGCCATCGCAAAAGCCCAGAGCATTTTCCTCGGCATGACTGGTATGCATGCATCGCTGATTTGGATTACATGTATCAGGGCTACAGTGAAGCATCCCTGGGAGTGCCCCATTGTATCCACCAGAAGCAATTCCGCCGTCAGGGCGGAGCAAAACACAGCCTACTTTCAGTCGGCAACAAGTTCCAAGCCGGCTCAATTCCAAAGCCATACGCAAAAAAACTTCATCTTTTAACTTGCGGCGATTACCCCCGGTTTCATGCATTCGCGTTTTCCGATTGCTTTGCAGGTAATATTTCAAAGCCAATGCTATCTTCTCTGAAATCAGACCGTTCCACCCAGAGGACATGCGCACCTAAGAATCGCGCCAATTGCATCAGCCCATCCCGTGTATCACTTCCCAGCGCCGCCCTGAGTTGTGGATGGAGAGTAATACGAATTGTTGCTCCGCGCAGTTCTTCACCCAGGCGAGCTATTTCTCTGTATATTTTTAGAACAATTGTTTCAGGGCTGAATTTGCGTCCAGAACCCTCACAGCGTGCACATGGCACAGTGAGCTGACGATCCAGGCTGGGGCCTGTTCGTTTGCGAGTCATTTCCACAAGGCCAAAGTCGCTTAATTCAATAGCTCTGGCATGATTTCGATCGCGTACAAGCTCCTCATGCAATCTTTCCATGACTTTAGCCCGATGTTCGGCATTTATCATGTCAATAAAGTCAATGACAATTATGCCTCCCAAATTTCTCAGCCTGAGCTGACGGACTATCTCTGGAATAGCCTCCATATTGGTCAGAAAAACAGTTTCTTCCAAATCCTTGCGTCCAACGAATTTACCGGTATTAACATCAACACTCACCAGAGCTTCAGTCTGATTGATGACAATAGAACCGCCGTGGTGCAAAAAATATTTAGGCTGACAGGCCAGTTCAAGTTCCCTTTCAATTCCAAATGCCTCAAATATCGGAATATTTGACGTAAATCGTTTAGCCCTTTCCGCCCACTCGGGGTGTAGCGCTTGCACAAACGCAGCAACTTGTTTATAGGCCTCATCTGTATCAACCCAGAAAGAAGCCACTTCTTCCCTGAAAAGATCACGCATAACCTTTTGCAGCAAGCGGAAGTCCTGCCAAACGAGACTTGGGGCAGCTCGCCTCTCAGAGCGAGACTGAACCTCTTTCCAGATCGCCCGTAAAAAAGTTACATCCGAAATCAGGTCTTCATCTCTTTCGCCAATAGCCGCCGTTCTGACAATAAAACCCTCCCCCGGTTCAGAGTGAGCTTTAATCAGTTCCCTAAGGCGCTCGCGTTCAATGGGATCAGTAATTTTGCGTGATATCCCCACATGCTCAATGCTGGGCATAAAGACCAAAAAACGGCCGGGGAAGCTAATATGACGGCTCAGACGCGGTCCCTTTGAAGCAATGGGGTCTTTCACGACCTGAACCAAAACTTCTTCTCCTTCTTTTATAGGAGGAAGCGTCACAGTCAGCGAGGCAAATTCCAGTATCGCAGTATCCTCATATTCTCCATGTTCCAATTCCTCCGCAGTCAAACGGTGTGCCTCAGGCTCATCAAGGTAGAGGAACCCGTCTTTTGAATCGCCTATAGATATAAACGCACTCTGCATACCAGGTAACAGCTTTGCGACCCGTCCTTTGTACACATCACCTACCTGGCTGACAAAAGATGTGCGCTCAATAAAAAGCTCACAAACCTGGCCATTCTCCAGTAAAGCTATGCGTGTCTCCAGCGGGGTCGAATTGACCACCAGGGAGCGACGGACTTCCATATCATATACCTTTTTGAAAATTTAGCAGGAGGTCACCCCCAAATATCAGCTTCCAAACAAGAAGCCAATCACTGATATTTTTACAGATATCGTCCCACAAAAAAAGAAGAAAACGCTTGCAGCATTCCAGGATCAATTTCGTTCCCGATTATTGACGGAAGTAACCCGATTTTTCGCGTCAACAAAAACTACCCTTGGGGTATATCCATCAATTTCATCAGGCATCAGCCATCCATATGAAGCAAGGATCACCAAATCACCCGCCTTAGCGAGATGGGCCGCCGCCCCATTTATTCCAATTTCCCCCTCTCCCCTGATGCCGGTAATGACATAGGTGGCAAAGCGGGAGCCATTTGTAATATTGTAAATTTCCACCTTCTCATTTTCCAGGAACCCGGCAGCCTCCATGAGAATCGGGTCAATGGTCACAGAGCCGA
>JAIRRD010000204.1 GCA_031256155.1 Holophagales bacterium | reverse complement strand
GCAAAGCGGGAGCCATTTGTAATATTGTAAATTTCCACCTTCTCATTTTCCAGGAACCCGGCAGCCTCCATGAGAATCGGGTCAATGGTCACAGAGCCGATATAATTTAAATCAGCTCTTGTGACAGTGCAGCGATGTATCTTTCCAAGTAAAAACTGTCTAAGCATCTGATCTCCATTTCTGAAAACTAATTTTAATACTGGATTGGAAGTCAATATCAGGTAAAACTAGACTTGTATTTGAATTTTCACGCGTTCTTTTCAAAATGAGAGCGCTTTCCTAAGGAAGACATTAGGACGCTATGAGTAAAAAAAATATTCAAGCTACCTACACCCCGCTAGATTCGCTTAGGCACATCTTGTCCGAGTATGTGCCAAGCGACGATCATTTTGCACAACACTTATCTCAAAAGCTGGGTGAGATTGGAAAAAATAGTCTGCTAGTCGTGGGTGATTTTTTAAAGCGTCCCGGTACATCAAGCCTTCGCAAAGCCGTGTTGCCGGTGATATCAAAACACGATTGGCCTGAATGGTCCAACTTGCTCTTTGAAATATTGTCCAAAGAGCCGGAATTAGCTGTTTTCGATGAGGGCTGCGCCGTACTGGGTGCGATTGGCACAAAGTCTTCATGGAAGACATTGCAGAGACTCAAAACAGTTCGTGCCGACAGAGACCGCCAGGTAATTTTGAACCGCGAGCTGAACGAACTTGATGCTCGCCAGCCTCTTTCTTATTACCTGGGCAGAATATTAGAGGGAGAAAACAATCCCCGCCTAGCAGCCCTTGGGGCGCGTATGGTCTCTGTTCTTGCCTCACATCAAGATATTCCCGCAATATTTGACGCATTTCAGTCAGGCGATAAACTGGCCAAAAAGCAGATACTACGAATACTTCCGTGTTTTCAGTGTCCTGATATTACGGATTTCCTTTTGTACTCCATTGAAAACGCAGCTGCGGAACTGATAAACAACCAAACCCTGCAAGAAACAATAAATCGCTTAGGCAAAATGCCCAAGCCAACGGCGCGGCATGAATGCCAAACTTTAGTGACTGAACAATTTCGTAACAAAGCAGTAAGTATTGTCAGCGAGTTAAATGCCGCATTAGCGGAGCAGGGCGTTGAAACAGCCCATCTCTTTGACGCTCTGGAGGAGTACTCGGACACAGTAACCAGCGCTTTTGCCTTAGAGGCATTGCGTTTATTGGTTGAAAGCAAATTGACCAGATTTTCAGTCGTTCTCAATGAACGAACAGATGAAATAGAGCACCGCTTAGAGGAACTATCAGTTGTTTTGGATCACACCGCGTCTGCTTTGGAGCGCTTGGTAAAAGAGGGCGGAGCCAAGAGCGAAGAGGTGATTCCCCACTTCAGAAAAGTTTTCAACATGCGCCTTGGCGGAAACATGTTTTTGAATTCCTACGTGGATTTAGTATCGTACCAAGACACAGACATACTTGATGAACTGCTTGCGGATTCCGATTACAAGCGCCGTTTTGTAATTTTGGATGCCTTTGGCACAAAGGAAGACGACACTTTTATAAATTTTTTCCTGAAAGCCAGCCACGATTCTATAGTGGACGTTGGTCAGCGCGCAATTCAGCATTTAGGCAAACTGCGCAAAGGGCAGGAGATATTTCTCGAATACTTCAAATCAGGTGAGCCGGAAAAAATGCGCCTTGCCCTTTGGGGTTTCAAAGAAATTCAAATGCAGGAAGCAGCGGATCCCCTGCTTGAATTTATCAACAACGACTTAGAAGGCGGCTCTGTCAACGTAAGAAACGACTTGTTAGTTGGAGCTGCTAACGCCCTTGCCAGTCTTCGTATTCCAAGAGCCACGCCGGTACTTCTTCAACTCCTGCACGATGGCCAACAACTGCAGTTACAGATAGCTATGGCCGAAGCCCTCGCCGCCCTGGAAACACCTGACGCCGCACTAGGTCTGTTATCCAAATCCAAGAACCTGAGACATCCAGAAGTTTTAATAATTGCATTACAAGGTTGTTTACCCCCGTTTGACAGCTTCGACCAACCATTTCCGATGGAGCATTTTGAAGATTTTCAAAAATTGCTTGACAGGTGTTGTGATGACCGCGAAGGCGGAGGGCAGCGTTTTTCTGCCTATTGCACAATGGAACACCTTTACATTTTAGAGATAACAATATACGAAGCTCTTTTACAGCGCATGAGCGATTACCTCTCCAACATGCGCAAAGGGGAATGGGATAAAGAAGCAAACGACCGCCTTTCCGCCATCGTCAAAATAATGGCAAGGCGATGCGAAAGCCTTAAACAACTGAATCAAAAAGAGACCGAGATCACAACCATGATGGAGAGAACCGCACCAAAAGGTTCCCTCAGATCAGAAGCCCTGGTTTCAGTTCGCACCAAGCTGGAAGACCCGGATTTAATCTTAAAAGCGGAAATGGCCAGAGCAGTGGCTTCCTACGTGCAAAACCAGTTAAAAACTGAAGGTCAGGAATGGAAAGATCAAGCCATCCTATGTGAAATCGCGGGGCTTTGCCGTCAAAAAAGTTTAATTGAGCCTATAAGAGTCATTTACAACCGTTCAACAGGCGTGGGATTAAAAAACGCCGCCCGTAACGCACTGATAAAGCTGGGGTTTACCGAAGCCGACATAAATCGCCGCGACCCCATATCAACAATTTTAGTTCTTGATCCCAGTGCGTTTTTCAGGAAACGTATGGTTGAAGCCCTGAAAGAAAACTGGGACGTGCGCGATGTAGGCACCAAAGAAGAAGCTGAAAAAATGCTCACAGAAACAAAAGCAGATCTCCTGTTATCCGAGTACATTGAACTCGAAGGAGGTCTGCTGAGTTGGCTTCAATCCATGTGGGAAAAGCATATGTTTAAATACCTGTATATTTGCACATCAAGACATGACTTAGCCGAACTGGGCGAACCATCCTGGCTCATAGGCGTAATGCACAAGCCATTTGCAATGGAAAAGCTAATTGAAAATTTAAAAACTTAACATAAAAATATTGCCAAAAACCTAATAACTATAGGCGAATAGTGTCTTCCAATGAAATACGCAAATTAAACAGAGCGCCAGGCAATAAGCGCTCATCATGCGTCATAGAATTACCCTCATCAAAATCAGTCTTAAACCGCATATTAACCCTGGCATCATTAGCCAAAGGCAAAAGCATAATTTACAAATACCATTTACAACAACACGCCAAAGATGTTCACATAATGCACAATGCCCTCAGCGCTCTTAATATAAAATCAACCTTTCAGGACAGCAATTTACACATCACAGGGGCAGGTTTTCACAGTCCATCAGCCCCCATTCAAGTCGGTTCCGCCGGGACAGTTCTGCGCTTCTTACTGCCGCTTACCGCACTGCACTGCATAAATCCCGTAGAGTTCAGCGGCTCAGAAAGACTGTTTGAACGCCCATTAAGGCCCCTGCTGGACGCATTGAACAGACTTGGCGCAGTGTGGCAGCCAAAACCAAATGGAGGCTTACTAATACCCCCAAAGACAGTCCCAAAAACAATTGACCTGGAAATAGACAGCACTCTAAGCAGCCAATTCACATCCGGCTTAGCCATGTCAATAGCGGGCTTGCCAAACGGCGGAACACTGAGATGGACAAAACCCACGGTATCGCATAATTACTTATCGCTGACCAACATATGGCTAAGGCATTTCAAACGCGAGACCAGCTTAAAACAAAATTCCATAGAAATTCCAGGCGGCTCTTTGGAGCCTGTATCAGCATGTATCCCCGGCGATTGGAGCGCAGCGGCAGTCTTTTTTTGCGCCGCAGCAATATTGGAAATAAAAACAGAAATTTTCCCATTAAATTTCAAAGACGGACAACCCGATGCGGCAATACTCTCAATCTTAGGAGACGTTGGCTCAACCTGGCGTTTTGAAGGTGACCACTGCCATTTTAAAGGCCGTTTGGATTCCGGTATAAAAGCAGACTTGATAGATTGTCCAGACCTGGCTCCCATACTCGCGGCCACAGCCGCATTAGCCCCAGGCATATCCGAATTAAAAGGCTTAAACACACTTCCCCACAAAGAGAGCAACCGGCTTCAGGGCGCAATTAACCTTGTAAAATGGCTTGGCGGTAAAGCAGAAGAACTACCTAATTTTGCCCTGAGAATATATCCCAAAAATTCCCCCCCAACTCCAATTTCAGACGAGCCATTTGAGGCATTTGACCCAATGGACGACCACCGCATGGCTTTCGCGGCGGCTCTGGGAAGTCTGCGCAGTGGCGGAACCGTACTGAATCCAAACTGCGTCTCCAAGTCTTTCCCAAATTTTTGGGAAAGATGGGAGGAGATAGTCGGTTTTACTTTTGGAGCATAACAATGCTCCAAAAGTAAAAATGCGCGGATGCGCAAGACTGCGCCGTATAGCGGTTTTATAGCTGTTACCCTATTGATTAGCAATTTTCACTGTAGTTTTCGGCTACGCCTTCCGTTTCGTTCCCCGCCTATGGCGGCTCTCTACACTTTCGACGCAGCCTCTGCGCTCCGTGCAATTCCCAAGGGGAATGGCTATACTTTTCGTAGTCAAACCGCTATGCCGGGATTCGCCTTCAAATCACGGCCGCTCATAGCTCATAGGCGAGCTTGGCTCGCCGTAAATGGGCTATGAAAGCGAAAATTGCTATAATGGAGCGAGCCGCCATCGGCGGGGAGCGGAATGGGAGGCGTAGGCGGTGCTTGCCTATCTGTACCGTTTGTCAAAAGCGTTGACTATAAACCGCTATAATATCAACACTTACATTTGTTTTTTGAACATGAACCCGGTTTTGAGCCGTGAGGTTCTCCAATGAGGCCATGCTTATTTTTAGCGGCCACATTTTTTACCCAGTCGATAAAAATCAGGGCTTGCTCATCTTTAGTTTTGCATCCACATTCAGTGGTATTCTTCGGGACTTTTGGTCGGTATTTTTCAGGGACAACCACCGCATCTCTGCCAAAATAGTAAAATTCTGTAGCCAGCAGGACATACGGACTGGATGTGTCTTCACCGCAGCAATTTATATCATGGTATTTATTTGGTACTTGCTCATATTTTCCGTTTACGAGTCTGTATATATTGTCACCGCAATCACATTTATCCGGTCTTTTTTCAGGGTATTGCTCATAGTATTCTTCAAACCGAAGTTTCTTGTCAACCTTCATGAGGTAGATCAGCTTTTCCTGACCTATAGTTGTGCTAGGTAACAGCTTCTTTGAAGTGAATCCAGCCACCCATTCTACCCATTCATCATCCTTCTTAGCACATCTTCGTATACCTGGCTTGCAGGTCGCTAAAGTAAGGACTTCCCCGTATGGGTTGGGGGCAAAGCCTGTATCATATTCCATCTTGTAGGAACGAAGTAAAGTGTTATCCATATTCAACCTGCTTTCATATTGTTGAGTATTTTTTGAAATGCCGAGGCGATTTGAATCCGGCTTAGACAGAGCAGTGAATCCCATCACCACAGCCAGATATTTCTGGTGAAGTGTACGTCTGCGGGAACGTTATCAAAGCTAACCGTGAGTTCCAGGGTAAACCCATCGCCTGCGGCCCAGGTTCCGGCAGAAGATGGTATCTTTACACTTGGGACACCTGTACTACCATCATTCGGTGTGATAACAATATCAGATGCCTTGCAACCATAGTCAGCAGCCTGGATTGCGCTAACTCTCCAGGTATAAGTTACTCCAGGTGTGGATTGAATGATAGCTGTACCGCTCGCTGTAAATGTGACAGGTGCAGAGAGCGCAGGCACCGCGCCACTGGTGATAGCAGCCACTGTCACTGTGCCAGCTTCGCCACCAGCAAACACGAGTGGGACATTACTTGCCCATTTCAAGTTATCAGAGGAAGGTGTCACGTTTACTTCTACGCTTACTGTATGCGTTGTGAGAATTGATGTCTGAATGTAGGTACCTGACTGCGCTGAGTTTAAGGTCGTACTAAATGACATGGAACCGGTTGTGTTGACTTTTGACGCGTCAATCGTCAATACGTTGCCCACTACCTTTACATCGCCATTCGCTGTTATGAAATCGCCTGTTGCGGAAATCAGACTCCAGGTGACTGTGTCACCGTCAACTGTTTCGGGAAGCTTAC
>JAIRRD010000179.1 GCA_031256155.1 Holophagales bacterium | reverse complement strand
GCTGATGTCCCACCAGCGGTACCTGATGACGTGACACCCTGAAGCATTTGAATCAGCTGGAAATTTGCCACAGGGTCAATAGCGGGATTTGCGGCTCTGTACGCTGTTTTTCTCTCTTCCAGTACCCGTCCGTCGCGGTCAAGAACTTTCTTGATGAGGAATGGCTCAGGACACTGATAGCCGCCTGAAGAGATAGTTGCGTATCCCCTGACTATTTCCTTGAGCGTCAGGTCAGTTGCTCCCAGAGCCATACTTGGGTAGGGCGGAATATAGCTCGTAATGCCGCAGGCGATGGCAAATTTTATGGCTGTGCTAATCCCTGCCATTTCTAATGTTTTTACGGCCGGAATATTGCGGGAGTGCGCCAGTGCTTCCCAGAGCGTCAACGGCCCCAAAAAGTTTTTCTCATAGTTTTTTGGTTCATAATTGGTCATGCCGAATAAGAAATTTGTAGGAACATCATCAACTACTGTTGCGGGCGTATATCCCTTGAGCAGAGCGCCTCCATACACAAACGCTTTCATGCTCGACCCAACCTGGCGATATGCTTGGGTAGATCGGTTAAATTGACTTCGCCTGAAATTATATCCGCCAACCATCGCACGGATTTCGCCAGTAGCGGAATCAACCGCGAGCAACGCACCTTCGACTTCAGGAACCTGATCCAACTCCAATGATTTTGGAGAACCATCGGGATGTGTTTCTTTTACCGTGAATAGTGGTGCCGAGCCGCGAGTTAATACCTCCAGCGCTTGCTCACCCGCCCAGGCAAAGGCACTGTACGGAACTTCAACGATAGACCTGTCAATCCTCACCGTGGCGATCTCGTTATCATCGCTCCAGTCAATTATTATTCCCCTGGTTGTGTCCCCGGGTTCATAGAAACGTTGCCAGGACGAATCCCGGGCAGTTTCAGGATTTTCGTAAAACTTAACTGCTTCCTGACGGAATCCACGGCGGCGCTCCACCGCTCGTAATCCCTTCTGTACAATGTTCGTCGCGGCATGTTGCCATAGAGAATCAATGGTTGTGTGTATCTCAAATCCACCTTCCATCAATTGCTCTCTCCCATACTTTGGCTCCAGTGCCTTGCGGACTTCTTCCACAGCGTACGCGGCGATATCTTCTTCACCAGCATTTTCACGGCCAAGGCGTATGGGAAACTCTATGAGCAGTTCGGCATCACTTTCCCTTAAATAGCCCTCAGACGCCATGCGCGATATTACATAGTTTCGGCGGTTGCGGACTATTTCACGTTCTTTAGGGTCAGTACTGAACAAGCGGTCGTGGGACCTGGACGGCCTTTGAACCAAAGCGGCTAACAGAGCCGATTCCTCAATAGACAGTTCCAAAGCGCTCTTGCGGAAGTAATACTGCGAAGCCGCCTCTATGCCATAGTGTCCGGCCCCAAAGTTTACCTCATTAGCGTAATGTTCCATTATTTGTTGCTTGGTTAAAGCACTTTCCAGACGTATGGCGATTATGATTTCCCGTATTTTGCGAGAGAAAGCGCCTTTCAGGATATTCCTTTCACGCTTTTCAGTGACAGTTCTGACCAACTGCATAGTCAGTGTGGAAAATCCGCTACGATCCTTGCCAAAAGACTTGGCAGCGCGATATATAGCGCCAAAAAAGCCGCGGGAGCTGATGCCACCGTGAGTCCAGAAATCAGCATCTTCAGCGGCCACTATAGCGCCTTGAAAGGCTTTTGGGATATCGCCATAGGGAATCAATGTGCGTTTTTGATTAGCGAGAATACCAATGACATTGCCTTTGTTATCTAAAATTTTAGTTAGGGTTGGAGGAACGCGGTGCGAAAACAAAGGTAAGTATTGGTCAGCATCGCTGCTGAGTTTTGACCAAGTAATTCCAGCGGCCACAGCACCAAACACAACGCAAGCAGCAGCCACCAATAAAATCCTGCTAAACCAACCTACTCTGCCGCTCTTTTTAGCCCCGGAAACTTCTCTTGCGCTGCTTCTAACCGCAATATCCGAGGTTGTACCCCTTGAAGCTGTGTCTTTTGAGACCGTAATTCTTGTTGACGCTCTCTTTGAAGCTGTGCCTCTTGAGCTTGTACTCTTCGACCTGCTTCTTCTTGAAGTCGATTTTCTTGATGTTTTCTTTGCGCTAAAGCTCTTTGGAGCGTCATATAGCTTATTAAGCGACTTCTTGCGTCGCTTGCCCTTCTTTGATGACTTCTTGGAACTTTTTTTAACCATATATTTTAAGATTAACCCATTTTTCTATTTTAGCAAAGAGGGGAGTCAATTTCAAACATTGACGAAGTTATATCTGTTTCGCCCATCCCGCTTGGATTTATAAAGCATTTCGTCAGCACTTTTTACAAAATTCTCTCCACTACTCATACTGGTAACCTTTCCAGTCGCGATCCCAATGGAAATGGTTACACACTCCGCAGCGTCATTTTTGCTATGCGGTATATTGTGTTTTCGTATATTTCTAAGCATATTGTCCGCAATAAACCGTGCCCCATTTTCATCGGTATTCGGCAGAACAACAATAAATTCCTCGCCTCCATAACGGGCCACAATATCATCATCCCTCATCGTCGTATCTTCAAGGATTGCAGCAACAGTTTTTAGACATTTATCGCCCTCTCTGTGACCATATGTATCATTATAGTCCTTAAAAAAGTCTATATCAATCATCATAAGAGTAATTATGCCATTTGAACGGGATAAAAATTTTACTATGCGATTCAGGTTTTCGTCAAAATACCGCCGGTTGTAAATGCCGGTCAACCAATCGTAGTAAATTTTATCAACCTTTGTTACAAGATGTTCTATATCCTTTTCCAAATTCTTAATATTACTCAAATCATACACATACCCCAAACCGATTAGCTCACCGTTATATATTGCGGGGGTCAGCTTAATTTCGCAGGGGATGGGCTCGCCGTTGAGCTTATTATGCATCCATTCAAGCGTCAAGGTTTCTCCATTTAAGGTTCGTTTCATTAATTCGGAAGCTTTCTCCATGCTTTTCCTGCCATCAGGCTGATATTCTGGCGAAAAATCAGGGAATCGGTCAATAAAATACTGTTTTGTAGCACCGTACATTTCAATGCTGGCATCATTGCAGTCAATAATATTCAAATTTTTGTTGAACATGGTCAATCCGATGGGCGTGGCTTCAAATATTTTACGAGTGAATTCGTTTTCTTCGGTAGTTTTGCGTTCCATATCGGCGCG
>JAIRRD010000089.1 GCA_031256155.1 Holophagales bacterium | reverse complement strand
TGCTGAAATGGACGGTCTGTCATGCCTGAATGGCGTGGAAGACCTGAAAACAAGACCTGTGGATATTTTGATTGTCAGCCTTCCCGCCCCTGTGGCTGTTGAGACCATAGAACAGCTTTGCAATCAGGGCGGCGGTGCCGAAATTGTCTATCTGGTATCCGGCGGCATTGGCGATGGCGCAGATAAATCTGGGTTTGGAAAGCGTATTCAGGATTTTCTTGCGAAACGAAGAGCCGCAAATCAGTGGACACCGCTCATAATTGGTCCCAATGGATTGGGCTTCCTAAGCTCAGATAAAAAGATAAACACTCTGTTTATCCCCGACGAAAAGCTCCCCGCTCGTTTGCCTGGCGGCCCTTTGGCATTGGTCAGCCAGTCTGGCGCGTTTCTGGTCAGCCGCTTGTCCGCATGTCCCTATTTGCCAATGCGTTACGCATGTTCCATTGGCAATCAAATGGATTTAACACTGTCCGGTTTTCTAAAGGCGCTTGGCAGCGATCCAAACCTCAAAGTCATAGCAACTTACGTCGAAGGCTTTGCACAAGGGGATTTAATGGATTTTGCGGAAACAGCCAAAGACTTGACCGCCAAAGGGCAGCGGGTTGTCCTATATAAAGGCGGGCGCAGCCATGCCGGGATGGCCGCCGCCAGCAGTCACACAGGCGCGTTAGCCGGTGATTGGGAACTGCAAAAGGCATTATTGAACAGAGCTGGTGTGATTGTTTGCGAAAGTTTGGCTGATTTTGACGCCGTTCTTTTCTGGCTGGCCTCTTTCCCCGAAGGTAAGCCCAGGAAAACAGCGGTTGTTACAAATGCCGGGTTTGAAAGCGTGTCAAGTGCTGACCTTGTTGAAGGAAATCTGGAAGCTGTCAGTTTGACAGACGCGGAAGTAAAAGCATTGGCCTCAATCATTGAAAAACATGGACTTTCAGGTTTGGTGGGCGCTCACCTGCCTCTGGATTTGACACCTATGGCCAGCGAAGCACCTTATTTAGATGGGATAGAGCTTGTTGCCAAAGGGGAAGCCGATAGTATCGTGGTTGGCTTGGTTCCATTGACACAGCGCCTGAGTACTCAGGAACCCCAAAAAATGGATGATTTCGCCAAAGCCATACTGGACATAGCTCATAAAACCAAAACAAGGATTGGAGTAGCCGTTGATGCTGGCTATGACTACGATGTCTGCAGACAATCTATAATGAAAGCCGGATTACCCTTGTTTAATACGGTGGAAAGGGCGCTTTTGGGATTGCGGAAGTTGTAGGACTTATATTTTATTTTTTAGGACACATGCTACCAAGACAGGAATATATTGACTCACTGATTCGTTTCAGGGACAAGCCGCTGATAAAAATTGTGACGGGTATAAGGCGGTGTGGGAAGCGCACGCTGTTTGAGCAGTTTCAAGAGTATCTCAGGAAAGATGGGGTTCCAGACGGGCAAATCCTAAATTTGAATTTTGAATACGGCGGCATGAGTCCCGACACAAAAGCCTGCAACACTTGCGGCAACATAAAGACGGGCAAGCAATTATACGACTATATAAAGGACAAACTCCTGCCTGGTGTGAAACTGTACATATTTTTCAACGAAATGCAATTGATTGAAGACTATTTGAAAACTCTTTTCGGTCTCTCCATGAAGAAAGACTGCGATATTTATGTCACAAGTCCCAACACCCATCTCATCTGCGGGGAACAGGCGGCGCTGTTTTCGGGACGATACGTGGAAATCAAAATGTTCCCCCTGTCCTTTAAGGAATATGTTTCAATGTTCCCAAATGACGAGAATATTGACTGCTTATACGCGAATTATGTCCAAAGCAGCGCTTTACCTTATGTGTCGCAGCTTCCGGACTCAAGAGACAGAACGCGCTACCTGCAAGGTATATTTGATGCTATTGTCCTTAAAGATATGGTTACACGCAGGCGTTTCCCAGATCTGCTCATGCTTCAGCGCTTTGCACGGTTTATTTTTGAAAACATCGGGAATACATGTTCGATCAACAGCATTGCGGAAGCAATGGCAATGGATGGATCGGAAAGTTCGGAGGGCAGGAAATTTTCAGTCCATACGGTTGAAAGTTATCTTAAATCGCTTACCGACAGTTTTATTTTCTATAAAATCGGGCGCTTTGATATAAAAGGGAAACAATATCTTAAAACCGGCGACAAATACTATGCTTCCGACATAGGTTTGCTGTGCACGTTGTTAGAGTTAGAACGCTTCAACTTTGAAAAGTTGGACGGCTCTGACTGTGTGGGCGGCGGGGCTGTACTTGAGAACATCGTTTTCCTTGAACTTTTGCGGCGCGGATATGAAGTCTATATCGGCAAAACCGGCAGTGCTGAAATTGACTTTGTGGCCATAGGCGATAGCGGCACAGAATACTATCAAGTAGCGTCAACGGTTCTTAGTGCCGATGGCAGCGCCCTGAAGAGGGAACTCGCGCCCTTGAAAGCAATCAGCGATCACAATCCTAAATATCTTTTAACAATGGATAGCGCCCCCTTGAAATCACATAACGGCATCAAACAAATGAATGTCCTGAATTGGCTGCTGATGATTTGAATCACTTGTAAAACTTAAGTTTTGCAAGTATCTTTGTTACCGAGGGGCTGTCCGAATTTATGAGCATTGAAAAGCGTTGTGTTGATGCGGTTCGCTGTCTGTCCATGGACGCAATCCAAAAGGCCAATTCGGGACATCCGGGAGCGCCTCTGGGTCTCGCACCTGCAGGTTATGCTCTATGGATTCAAGCACTTCGTCATAACCCCGCCAACCCTGAATGGGCTGACAGAGACCGTTTTGTCCTCAGTTGCGGACATGCTTCAATGTTGCTCTATGCACTGTTGTTTTTAACCGGCTATGAGCTTGAGTTAAACGACATTCGCGATTTCCGTCAATGGGGCTCAAAGACCCCTGGCCACCCTGAACGCAGCCGAACAGTTGGCGTTGAAACCACAACGGGGCCGCTGGGACAGGGTATTGGCAACGCAGTGGGCATGGCCATAGCCGAGCGATGGCTTGCCAACAGGTTCAATCGCTCGGATAACGAAATTATTAACCATCATACTTACGCTTTTGCCGGTGATGGCGATCTGATGGAAGGCGTGGCAATGGAATCCACCAGTCTGGCTGGTCATCTGGGTCTGGAAAAGCTGATTGTTCTCTGGGACGATAACCGCATTACTATTGAGGGCAATACCGATCTGACAATCAGCGAGGATATAAAAGCCAGGTTTCTGGCAGAGGGATGGAGAGTTTTAGAAGTTGACGGACAGGATATTGGTGCGCTGATGGCCGTCTTTCAAAAGGCAAAAACTCCTTGCGGAAAACCTACTTTGATATCATGCCGGACTATCATCGGATGGCCATCCCCCAATAAACAAAATACTGCCGCAGCGCATGGCGCACCGCTTGGCGAGGATGAACTAAAAGCCTCCAAGCTGGAACTGGGATGGGACCCGGAAGCTACTTTTGTGGTGCCGGAAGATGTCCTTGCGGCGTATAGAATGTGCGTCCCGCGCGGAGCAGAACTGGAGAGAGCCTGGAATACCAAGTTTGAAGACTACCAAAAGACCCACCCCGAATTGGCCGAGGAACTGGAAAGAATTTTAAGTAATGATTTAGGGCAGACATGGCAGACCACGCTTCCAACATTCAATGCAGGCGATAAACTTGCCACACGCGTAGCCTCCGGTCGAATACTCAACGCTGTAGCAACTCATATCCCACAGTTAGTTGGAGGCAGCGCCGACCTTGCTCCTAGCAACAACACCACGTTGAAAGACGCAGGCGAATTCAGCAAGACCGAAGCTGGACGCAATTTTCACTTTGGTATCCGCGAACACGCTATGGGGGCAATTCTAAACGGCATGAGCCTTCATGGCGGTCTGAGGCCATTCGGGGCAACCTTTCTGGTCTTTTGTGATTACATGCGACCATCTGTGCGCTTGGCGGCGCTGATGAAACAGTCTGTGATATACATTTTTACCCATGACAGCATTGGTGTTGGCGAAGATGGGCCTACGCATCAGCCTATAGAGCAGATCATGAGCATGCGCCTTATTCCAGGTTTAACCGTTATTCGTCCCGCCGATGCAACCGAGACCAACGCCGCCTGGATTGCGGCGCTCAACAAAAAAGACGGCCCGGTTGCGCTCATTTTGTCGCGGCAGGAACTGCCGATATTAGACGCCGCTAAAACAGCGGATGCCATTAAAGGCGGCTATGTATTGGAAGAAGCCTCAGCCCGTCCTGCCCTGATAATTGCCGCCACCGGTTCTGAAGTCCATGTTGCCCTCAGAGCGCGCAAACTATTGGAGACAGAAAACATTCCAACCCGCGTGGTAAGTTTACCAAGTTGGGAAATTTTTGACGCTCAGGACGCAGACTACCGCAAATCAGTCCTTCCTGCCGATATTCCGGCAATAAGCATTGAGGCTGGCGTTACTTCGGGCTGGCAACGGTACGCCAGGGCAAGTATTGGTATAGATTGTTTTGGTGCCAGCGCTCCCGCCGAAGTCCTCTTTGAAAAATTTGGGATTACAGCGGAACATTTAGTTGACGATGCAAAGAGATTACTGTCCGTTGATGAGAAATGAGCCGGTTTTGATATTGATTAACAAAATTACAGCATTGATTTTTTGCCCTCTGCTCATCTACAGCCTGCTTTCAGCAGAAGAACAGCCGGGGATGCCAAAGCAACATTTAAATATCGCTAAAACATCAACCAAATCGTTGCTCAGGTTGTTTTCTCCACAGGAAACCCCAAGGCCAAACCGGCATCCGCTGCTCTCAATATTTCCAGATCCGCTGCCGGACGGCAGATCAACTGTAACCATGGAAGTGGCAAATCAGTTTTTACGACCTGATTTTGAGTTTGCCGATAACGGGCGCACTTTTGCGCGTTTTGACGGCGAAGACTGGGGCTTGACCGTGGACTTAGCCCAAGAGTTTGGCCCGCTGGTTTTTAACCTTCGTTTGCGCGGAATATGGCGCAGCGGGGGATGTGCGGATCAACTCTTTGCTTCATGGCACACGCTACTTGGCACCCCTCAAGGCGGACGCCAATATGCCCCTAAGTTCCGCCTGGACTATACGCTCATGCGGGATGGACATTTAGTGGCCCAATTAATCAACAATCGCATCTGTTTTATGGATACAGACCTGGCCGTTCTGTGCCCATTTGGAAATCAGGAGTCTGGAGGTCGCTTGGGGGTGTCTCTTCAAGCTCCTACCGGCTCAAGGAGAGATTTTTCCGGCAGCGGCGGATGGGATGAGCTTGTGGGCGCGGCCCTTTGGAAGTCCTGGGGATATTTCCGTTTTCATACTCAGCTTGAGTATGCCTTTTTGGGAATCAGCGATATAAATCCATACAGCTTGGTTTTGGAACACCGCACACAAAAGAGGGCTTGGGTCGGCGCAGCCTGCCAGGGATGCGGGCACGGATTTTGGAGTGGACTTGGTTTAGATATAACCATTGGCTACACCGAAAGCCCCTATTCAGTCAGCGTACCAAGGATAGACAGATCCGGCTGGCAGCAGCACTGGACATTCAGCCACATGCGTTTCCCAAAGTGGAAGATAGGGCTGTCGGAAGAGGCCGGAACTTACACAAGCCCTGATTTGACAGTGTTTGTAATAAAAAAGTTTTAGATCAATTATACTCGTTTTACTTGTGGAGCATAACGAATGCTCCACAAGTAAAACGCACGGATGCGCGAGGCTGCGTCCTATATAGCAATTTTCGCTTTCATAGTCCATAGGCGAGCTTGGCTCGCCTATGGACTATGAGCGGCCGTGATTCGCAGGCGAATCCCGGCATAGCGGTTTGACTACAATAAGTTAAACCGCTATAGCAATTCAGTTTATTGTAGTTGAATTATTTATAGATCGAAAGTTGCAAAGAATTTACAGCATTTATAACAACTTGCGTTCAAATGGGCACAAGTTGGCATGACGAAGTCAGGCGTTTTAGACTATCATTACAATAGCTCCATGCTGAGTGTGGAATGTGCCATTTCACATGGAATGAAGTCTGGCGACATGACGAGGTTCATTTTGAGAGGTTGGCTGAAATTTAAAGGGTTTGCGCTACTTGGTGACTGCCCCGAAAATTTCCATCTCAAATTTGCGGAACGCGATTTTGAGATGGAACCGTTATAAATATTCCTGTTGATGCCTAGACCTAGTATTTTGAGTAATCCTGCGAGACCGTTATGAAGTTTTTACGTCATTTCACCGTTGTCGGCCACAATCCGCTTGAGAGCTTAAATTTTGTACCGCGAGCAAGTAAGATAACAAAGCTGGATGGCACAGTCGTTTTTGAGGCTAAGGATGTATATGTGCCGGAAACTTGGTCACAAGTTGCTGTGGACATTCTTGCCCAGAAGTACTTTCGCCGTAAGGGCATAAATTCAGACAGCCTCGGCGAGCGTGATTCCAGACAGGTTTTCCATCGCCTTGCGGGTGCCTGGAGGCACTGGGGAGAACAACACGGATACTTTGACTCATCGGAAGATGCCCAGTGCTTCTATGACGAACTCGTGTATATGCTGGCCAATCAGATGTGTGCGCCCAACAGCCCTCAGTGGTTCAACACCGGATTGCACTTCGCGTATGGAATCACCGGTCCAGCCCAGGGACATAGTTATGCTGACCCAGTTTCCGGCGAGATAAAACGCAGTACATCCGCTTACGAACACCCCCAGCCACATGCGTGTTTTATACAAAGCGTTTCTGATGACCTTGTCAATGATGGCGGGATTATGGATCTTTTGAAGCGTGAAGCCAGGATATTCAAGTATGGTTCTGGCACAGGCACCAATTTTTCTAAAATTCGCAGTGCTGAAGAGCCGCTTTCCGGTGGCGGATATAGTTCTGGCTTAATGAGTTTTTTACAAGTTGCTGATAGGGCAGCCGGGGCTATAAAATCCGGTGGAACTACTCGCCGTGCCGCAAAAATGGTGTGCCTGGATTTAGACCACCCGGATATCGAAAGTTTTGTAGATTGGAAGGTGCAGGAAGAGCGCAAGGTTGCCATGATGTCCGCAGGTTCGCTGCTCGTTGGGAAGCATTGGAATTCCCTCTGCGAAGCCGTAGAAAGCTCCCCTACTCAAGACGCAAACCCCAGGACAAATGAAAAGTTCCGCCGAGCGCTCATTAAAGCTAAAAAAGATGGTGTTCCCGGGCCATTTCTCACGCAGAGCATACAGCGCTTAGCGATGGGAGATTTTCGCCGTGACTTAAAAATATTTGATACGGCATGGGACAGCGAAGCTTACGCCACGGTTTCCGGCATGAACTCCAACAACAGTGTTCGCGTTCCAGAAGCTTTCATGAAATCGCTTGAGAACAATGGAACCTGGGATCTAGTGCGCAGAACCAATGGCAATGTCACAAAGACAATTAAGACGTGCGATCTCTGGGATCGCATTAACTATGCCGCCTGGGCGTGTGCCGACCCCGGAATTCAATTTGATACAACCATAAATGAGTGGCACACCTGTCCAGAAGATGGGCGTATTAATGCCTCTAACCCCTGCAGTGAGTACATGTTTCTGGACGACACAGCTTGCAATTTGGCGTCTATGAATCTCTGCGCTTTCCTCAACCCCAACGGCAGTTTTGACATTGCTGGCTATCGTCACGCCATTCGCCTTTGGACAGTGGTGCTGGAAATATCTGTTTTGATGGCACAGTTCCCCAGCGAACAGATTGCCAGACTCAGCTACGACTTCAGAACATTGGGGCTTGGTTACGCCAATCTCGGCGCAATGTTAATGCGTTTGGGCATACCGTATGACAGCGAAGCCGGTACACAGTGGTGCGCTGTACTGACAGCTATTTTAACAGGTGACGCATACGCAGCCAGCGCGGAGATGGCAAAAGAACTGGGCCCATTTCGCGGATACAACCGCAACAGGGAACACATGCTGCGCGTGATCCGCAACCATCGCCGCGCCGCGCACAATGTTCCAAACAGCGAGTATGAATCACTCTCCATCAAACCGCAGGGGATACACGGGGCGGGAATCCCGCATGAACTGGTTCAAACAGCGCGTCAAAGCTGGGATAGAGCTTTAGAACTAGGTCGAGAATATGGCTACAGAAATGCGCAAGTGACAGTCTTAGCGCCTACTGGAACCATCGGATTACTGATGGACTGCGATACAACCGGTATTGAGCCTGACTTTGCTCTGGTCAAGTTTAAGAA
>JAIRRD010000085.1 GCA_031256155.1 Holophagales bacterium | reverse complement strand
AAATAAAATTTTTGCCATTGAGATTTGGTTCTATCTTCAGTAACAACTCAACGCTTTTGTGCTTTGCCAATGGACTGGCGTTATCAATCACATCTTTCAGAAATGCATCCAGCGCCAGTGGAATGAGCTCCAATTTGAGCGCTCCTGATTCTATGCGACTCAACTCTGATATGTCGTTTAGCAGAAGTGTCATTCGATCCACATTTCTGAGGATTATTTTTATGTTTCCTTCGCCTCCCGGAGGAATCCAACCGTCATCCATCAAGTTTTCAGCCGCAACCCTTATGCTTGTTACAGGCGTTTTAAGTTCATGACTTGCGTTGGAAATAAACTTTTGCCTTGTTTGTTCCAGAGCTTCTTGTTGCGTTATGTCCTGTATGACCAACAGAATCTCTAAACCGGCGGCAGTAGCGTCTGTTTTAATACTTAAAGGAGCGGCATAGAAAGATAGTATTCGTCCAGCACGGTCGCGGCTCCACGCGCTTGCATCTCCATTGAAAGCTTTGTCCAACATGCTCAGGCTTTCAGGGTCGTTTAGCAAGTCGGTTGCGGCGCCCTTTAATAGGACACGTGAGCTACTTCCCAAGAGCCTTTGAGCGGCGGGATTGAATGTGACAATTTGTCTTAAAGAACCAAACAAAACTATGCCTACATTGAGGTTTGCCAGAATGCTGCGCCACAGTTGATCTTCCCGTGATGCTTGTTCTTTGAGCGCGACATTTTCTTGCTCCAGGCTTGACCATACGCGGGGAAGGTCGTTCCAGTCCGCTTCTCCATAGGCTTTTATCGCTTTCAGCGAGGCAAGGGCTGAACGCATACGGCGATACCACAGCCACAGAAAATACAATCCCAGCGCCAAGAGTCCCCATCCCAGTGGCATCTGCGATGTGCTTAAAAAGAGAGCGCCGCATACAGTGGAGCTGAATGTAGCTATTGGCAGCCAGAGTGTCGAGGGAAAATCATTTCCTTGCATAACAACATTTTGACAATAGTGGCGTACATTCTTGAAAAACTTGCTGTAAAGAGGTTGTAAATCATTCGATTAATTTTACTTAAAATTTCGTTTTTATTTTGTCTTGCGCTATTTTGATAATTTTATAGACTTTGCATGTGGAGTTTTGTGGAAATTAATGGGCTAAAGTGGTACAAATTGGTTCAAATTTTTGACAAGACTCTCAAATAGCTGTCTCCCTAGTTTTAGAGGTATTTTTAGTGTCGATGCTGCGCGGAAATTCGCCGGCCACGGTGGACGATAAAGGGCGGATAAAGATTCCGGCTTGTTTTAAATATGCGCTTGATTCTTTTTACGGCGCTGTGAACAGAGAAGGTCAACGGTTTTACCTGACATCCATAGATGGTCAAAGCGCACGATTGTATCCATTGTCTGTTTGGGAAGCGATTGAAGAGAAACTGTCCAAATTGCCAAGCACTTTAGAAGCTCGTAAATTTTTCCTGGAGCGCACATCTTATTATGGTTCCGAAATTGAACTTGATACGCAGGGGCGCTTTGTAATACAGCCCATTTTGCGCTTAAAGGCCAATTTGACCGGAGAAGTTGTAATCCTTGGTCAGATGGATCATTTGGTGATTTGGAACAGGACAGCCTTTGAGGGCCGTATCAGCGCTGAGCCGCTCACGACAGCTCATTTGGATCAGCTTGCGGAATTGGGTATCTGATATGTCAACGGTCTCCCATATTCCGGTAATGCTTCAGGAAGTAGTGGAAAATCTTGCTATACCAAAAAATGGACGCGCCCTTGACTTGACTCTTGGTTTAGGGGGTCACGCGGAGGCGTTGCTTTCAAAGGCGGATAGCAGCATCCGCTATTTAGGTGTTGACCGCGACTCTGAGGCGAGAGAGATAGCGATACAACGTCTGGGGAAAGATGAGAGGTTTTCAATAATTGCGTCAACTTACGAAGATGTCTGGGAAACCAGGGGTTTGCAGGAGTGGATGATTCAATATGCTCCTGATGGGCTGGACATTGTTCTTGCTGATCTTGGCGCGAGCAGTCTCCAGTTTAAAACGCCTGAGCGCGGATTCAGTTTCATGGCGGAAGGTCCACTGGATATGCGCATGGATACAGCGAATGGCTTAACGGCATTGGAATGGCTGGAGCAGCAAGACGAAACAACACTGGCGGACATCCTGTACAAATATGGTGAAGAAAGGGCGTCGCGACCAATATCCAAGGCAATCATAAAAGCTCTTGAAAGCGGCAAACTCCGTACTACTCTTGATTTGGCCAATTCAGTCTATACAGTACTTCCACGTGAAATCGCAAAGCGCAAAAAGCGGATAGACCCGGCTACACGTACATTTCAGGCAATCAGGATAGCTGTGAATTCAGAACTCGTTGGTTTGGAACAGACCATTGAGAAAGCCGTTACAGCACTCAAGTTTTGTGGACGCATAGGAATTATCAGTTTTCACAGCTTAGAAGACCGTATTGTCAAACAGACTTTCAGGCGGCTTGCAGGCATATATGACGGCCCTGGACGGGAATCGCCCAAGGCAATGCCCAAATTCTTAAAAATCATTTCGCCAGGTGGAATCAAGCCCGGTGAAACTGAGTGCGCTGTAAATCCACCATCGCGTTCCGCCCGTTTACGTTTGGCACAACGTATGCCTTGTGATATTTGAGGTTTTATTATGGCAATAAGCCGACACAATTTACGTCGTAGTTTTGTTGCCTCCGACAGGCAAGTCGAAGGCGAGGGTGTTCTCAGAATGGTGCTGCTTTCCATTGCTATCGCAATGCCCCTTGTGACGCTTGCCTATCTGAAAATTCATGATATGCGACTTGGGTATGAGATGAAGGAAATCCAGGATCGCATTCGCAGAGAGGAAGAGCTCACCAGAGCATTGGAGTTGGAACGAAGCCGTTTATCCAGGCCGGAGATGGTTCAGCAATGGGCCAGCGATGCCGGATTTATTCCGACAAGGAGCTCAAGCATAGTCAGACACCAATTTACGCCGGAAGATCAGCGCATTGCCAAACTCAGGCCTGTTTTTTCCAACTGATACCAATTTGCGTTCAAAAGAACGCAAATTGGTATCAGAATCACGACACTGTACAATTATGAAAACTGATGGTTGTTTGCATGTCGCCGATGTTTAGCCAAGCCCAGAATCAGCCCAAGCGCCTTTTGGGCAGGCCGGAGGCTCAGGATTTAGCTACCACGAGGATCCCATGGATATTTGTTGCCGTTTTGTTTTGGGCTGTCCTTATTTGCGTGCGATTGGTCTTGATACAAGTATATCAGCGCCAGTCATATCAAGAAAGGGCTATGCGCCAGCACACGGTAAAAATAACCATTAATCCGATAAGAGGTGAAATAAGGGATCGCAATGAAGAAGTGCTCGCTACCTCATTGCCTTCAGAAAGCCTTTATGTAGTGCCGTCAGCTTTCTATCCGAACCATTCGCGCAGTAAGGACAAAAATGGGAAAATGGTTGACCACTGGGGCGAGCCAGATATGAAATTCGCCAAGAGCGTAGCCGATCGCGTATCCAGGATTTTGGAACGCACAGAGCGCTACGTCTTAGATTGTTTCCTCAGAAAGGGCTATTGGATTCCTGTTGAAAAGCAGCTAAGCCCAATTAAGGCCGCCGCCCTGAAAGAAATTAACAAAGAGATTCTTCAGGAAATCAATAAAGACATTCCAAAAAAATCCGCAAAAAACGAAGACACCCGCAGAACTTCGCGCAGAGATTCCGCTCTGGTTTTTGTTTCAGAGTACCGCCGTCATTATCCTCGCAACACTTTGGCCTGTCAGGCACTGGGGTTTGTAAACAACAATGGTGAAGGCCAGCTTGGAGTTGAAAAAGCGTATGACAAAATGCTGGCTGGTCAGAAAGGCACTTTAGTTGCTCCGAAAGACGGTCTTAACAAGTACCTAATTCTCAAGGAAAGCTATCTCGACAT
>JAIRRD010000062.1 GCA_031256155.1 Holophagales bacterium | reverse complement strand
GAACTGAATCGAATAAAACCGGCTTCGACTCCGCGATACGCAAAACACGAACCGCCTTTTATTCGAACAATGCCTTGAAATCCGCCGTATGCTATGCCTATAAATAGCCAAAGTCGAGTCGTTTTACTTGTGGAGCATAACAATGCTCCACAAGTAAAACGCGCGGATGCGCTGGACTGCGCCGTAATGGAGCGAGGCGCCATCCGCGGGGAGCGAAATGGGAGGCGCAGGTGGTGCTTGCCTGTCTGTACCGTTTGTCAAGTGCTTTGACTATAATACTGCTATAATGCAATTTGATGGGGTTGCACCATGACGACAACAATCCAACTTGACCCTGAGACAGAACAAAGACTTGCAAAGTTGGCTGACACTACAGGACGGAGCATAGACTTTTTCCTGCAGCACCTGATTGAAGAAGGCATGTCCGACCTGGAGGACTATTACCTTGCCGCAGAAGTCTCGGAACGTGTGCGAAAGGGGGTAGAAAATACCTATATTGCCGCAGACGTGAGGGAAGAACTTGGACTGGCAAATTGATTATTCTGAAACAGCTAAAAAGCACCTCAAAGGTCTTGATAAGCGGGTAGCTAGGCGCATTCTTGACTATATGGATGATAGGGTGGCCAAATCTAGCAACCCTCGCAGCCTCGGTAAAGCTCTTCATGGCCCCCTTGGTGGTTATTGGCGTTATGCTGTAGGTGACTACAGGGTCATCCCTTGGTCATTTGTGAGATTTGTGATAGAAAAATATCAATTCTTGTGCTGGAAATCGGCAACCGCAAAAAAGTCTATCGTAGGATTTGAACAGATCAGAATGTGACAGACTGCCACCAAACAGTCATTTTCTGGTTGACAACATTGATACGGCTAACTTCAAATACATTAACGGCGGCATTTTGGAAATGAACGATGATTCAACGAGCAAAACGGAACAGGACTATTACACTTGATAGTGACGATATGACCCATTATCTTGGTCTTTGTGTCCATTCGTACACTGAAAATTCAATAATTCACGGCGATACATTTGAAGTGCTTAACAGACTGCCAGACAAATTTGTTGATTTACTAATTGTTGACCCGCCATACAATTTAAGCAAAACATACAGCACTAAATCTTTCAGAAAAATGGATAATGAAGAATACGCCTCATTTACTCGTAATTGGCTTAACGCCATCAGGCACACTTTGAAGCTGAATGCTACAATTTATGTTTGCAGTGACTGGCAGACAAGTTTAATTGCAGGTCAGGTTCTCGGCGATTTTTTTACTATACAGAACCGTATTACATGGCAGCGCGAAAAAGGCCGGGGCGCATTGCGTAATTGGAAAAATGCTATGGAAGATATTTGGTTCGCCACAGTATCGCCAAAAGAATTTACGTTTAATGTAAATGATGTAAAAATGCGCCGCCGTGTTATGGCTCCCTATAAAATTGAAGGAATACCCAAAGACTGGACAGAGAGTAAAGACGGCAGTTTCCGCGATACATTTCCCTCAAACTTTTGGGATGATATTTCTATCCCATATTGGTCAATGCCAGAAAACACAGATCACCCAACACAGAAACCAGAAAAATTATTTGCAAAATTAATTCTGGCAAGTTCCAATCCAAATGACATGGTTTTGGACCCCTTTGTCGGCTCAGGAACATCAGCAGTAGCCGCAAAGAAACTTGCCAGAAAATTTATCGGTATAGAATCCGAAGCTGAATATTGCGCTTATGCCCAAAAACGACTGGAAATAGCCAATGATGACAAAGAAATACAAGGGTATTCAGACAGCGTTTTCTGGGAACGAAACACATTAGCGCTGCAAAAGAAAATCAAAGAACAGTAAGCATTGTTAAACTTTGCGGATGACAAAGGCGTGTAAGCGACAAAAGTGCCTTGTGTTTTAGTGGTTTGTTTGGTTTGAATATTATCTGTTGAACACTCTCCCCTAAAAATATCCCAACCTGTTGCTACTCACCTGCATTAGTGGCATGACTACATGTGAATCATGACCGATGCGCTTGTAAAACTGAGGCTTTGCAAGTGACTCATTGAGCTTGCATTAATATTTCGCGTATTTTATCCGCACTCAGATTCTTGCTGTCACCCATTGGCAACATGTTTCTGGTCTGAAAGCGGCTCACAATGAGATCGGATATGTCTTCTGTTGCGCCCAAGGCTGTAAGGCGCGTGGGCAGTCCCAAACTTTCAAAAAATGTTCTGGTTTTGGCAATGGCTTTTTCAATCATTTCGGCCTCACTGCCATCGTTGATATTCCACACGCGTCTTGCGTATTGAATCAGTTTATGACGCTTTGAGTCCCGCTGAACCCAAAGCAGGCTGGGTAAAATTACAGCCAGTGTCTGTGCGTGATCTAATCCGAAAAATGCCGTTAGTTCATGGCCAATCATGTGAGTGGCCCAATCCTGCGGAACGCCGCAGCCAATCAGACCATTGAGTGCCATAGTGGCAGCCCACATCAGATTTGCCCTTGAATCATAATCTGTTGGATTATTGAGAGTTTTAGGGCCTTCTTCAATTAAGGCACAGAGTATCCCCTCTGAAAATCTATCCTGTATTTGGGCTTGGGCGGGAAATGTCAGGTACTGTTCCGTTACATGTACAAAAGCGTCAATTATGCCGTTGGTCACTTGCTTTGTCGGTAAGCTGTAAGTGAAGGTTGGATCAAGCACTGAAAAGCGCGGAAACACTAATGGGTTTTGAAAAGATAGTTTTTCCTTTGTCTCACGGCGCGTTATTACTGACCCACAGTTCATTTCAGAACCGGTTGCGGGAAGTGTCAGTACGCATCCAAAAGGCACAGCTTTTGTCGGCTTAACTTTGCGTGTAACTATTTCCCAAGGGTCGCCGTCAAATGGGATGGTGGCTGAAATGAGTTTTGTACCATCAGCAACTGAACCACCTCCAACGGCTAAAAGAAAGTCAATTTTTTCTGCTCTGGCAATTTCAACCGCTTTCATGAGCGTCTCAAAAACCGGGTTGGGTTCTATTCCCCAAAATTCAATGGGTTTGGAATCCAGCGCATTAATAACTTGATCGTACACGCCATTCTTACGTATGCTACCACCGCCGCAAGTTAGCATTACTTTGGAGTTTTTTGGAATCTCCGCAGAAATTGACGCTACTTGATTCCGGCCAAAAATGACTTTTACCGGATTTTGAAAAATAAAGTTGTCCATCCAAGTCTCCCAAAAGAGGCATTAGCTATTTTCGCTTATATTGCCCGCTTGTGGGCAAACATCACACAACCATGATCTGCCAAAGCAATTCATGCTATAGCAGTTTAACTATAATGATATAGCAGTTCAACTTGTTGTAGTTGAACTGCTATACAGGGATAGTCCTATACTTGAGCATCAAACTATATTGGCACTCAATTCCATGTGAAATGTACATTTCACATGGAA
>JAIRRD010000015.1 GCA_031256155.1 Holophagales bacterium | reverse complement strand
GGATGTCGTCATTGATAACAGCGGCTATTACCCCCGTCATGTAAAAGCATCGGCCACGCTATTATCCAAACGCTGTAAACGTTATATTTATATAAGCAGCGTCAGCGCCTACAAAGAGCCAAATCCTATTAACGGCGACGAAGATGCGCCTCTTGCAGTCATGACCAACCCTGAGCTTGAGGATATGGGTAAAAATTATGAAAATTTCGGCCCACTCAAAGCCCTGTGCGAGAAAGCAGCTCAGGCCGCCATGCCCGGCAGGACTACTATTATCCGTCCAGGATACATCGTTGGGCCGGATGACTCATCGGGGCGTTTTACATATTGGCCCGTCAAATTTGACAATGGCGGAAAAGTCCTGGTTCCGGGCAGTCCCAATGATCCCATTCAGGTAATTGACGTCCGTGACCTTGGAGAATGGCTGGTCAAATTGGCGGAAGACGGCACCATGGGGGTTTTTACCGCCACGGGGCCTGAGAGCGAACTCAAATGGGGAAAATTGATTGACGAGTGTATCGCGGCCTCAACCGCCGACCCCAAGCCTCAGCCAATCTGGGTCAACAGCGGTGTCATTGAAAAATCTGACGCTATAGGCCTTTATCCGATTTGGATACCCCCCATCGGCAACTATGCCGGTTTCCACAAATGGAGTAACAAAAAGGCTGTCAACGCTGGTCTGAAGTTTCGCCCAATCGCCGACACAGTGAGAGACACGCTGGCTTGGTACAGGGAGCAGGAAAAAATTGAAAAGGGCCGGACAAGACTGGCTGCCCCTTCAGATGAAACGGAAGCCAAACTGTTGGAAGCCTTCAAGCTGGAACTATTGAATGCCCTGGAACAGATTAATACCTAACACTTCAACTGGTTTGTGCGTGGGTGTTTTGCCTGCACTTAGGTGAGCAATACAAACGAAAATTGCTATAGCTTTGCGTATTCAAGGAGGTTTTTGTTGCAAACCAGAAAAATCTGTCTGGAAAATCTCGGCGCTAAAGTAAGCAATAGCGCAAATTTGCTCTCCCAAAGTGTGTCTGATGCCCATTTGACTTCAAGTGTTTTAATGATAAAGCCTGTTAAATTTGGCTTTAATGAAGAAACGGCGGCGAATAATGCGTTTCAAAAAAAGGGCGGGGGCGCAGTCCAGGATATGGCTCTGGAGGAATTCAATCAGTTCGTCAAACTGCTTGAAGCAAACGGTATAGACGTCACAGTGGTTGAAGACACAGTCAGTCCGCACACACCGGATTCGATATTTCCAAACAACTGGTTTTCCACCCACGCTACAGGCGAATTAGTACTGTACCCGATGTGCGCTCCAAACCGTCGGCGCGAAAGGAAAGAGACACCACTTCAGGTAATCAGGGAACTTGGAAGCAAAGGCCGCATGAACAGGACTTTAGACCTATCGGGACGTGAGGCGGAAGAGCGTTTTTTGGAAGGCACAGGCAGCATGGTTTTAGACAGAGCCAACAAAATAGCCTTTGTATGCAGATCACCGAGAAGTGACGAGGATGTTCTTTCCAAATTCTGTGAGGAACTTGATTACAACTACTATTACTTTGACGCTCATGATCGCAATATGTCCCTTATTTATCACACAAATGTAATGATGTGTATGGGCGATAAATTTGTAGTTGCCTGTCTGGATTCAATTCGCGATGAGAGCGAAAGGAAAACATTCATTGAAATTGTAAAAAAATGCAGTAAGGAAATTATAGATATATCCGTTGAGCAAATGGAAAAATTCGCTGGCAATATGCTGCAATTAAAAAGTCAGGGCAATGAAAGTATTTTAGTTATGTCCTCAACGGCTAAAAATTCATTGAACGCTAATCAGATGACGGCTTTGGAAAAATACTGCAAAATTATCGCACCTGATATCAATACTATTGAAACCAATGGCGGCGGCTCCGCTCGCTGCATGCTCGCGGAATTGTTTTTTATGCATGCATAGGGAATTAAAAATTGTGGAACTTGATTTTGATATGGAACCGCTATAGACTAAGATATGGTTTTAAGGTTTTGAAAGGAGTAGCATGTCCGACTTGCTCAGGCACATCACAGACGCAGAATTTCAGGAAACTATCGCAAGCGGAATCACAGCAATTGACTTCTGGGCGCCATGGTGCGGCCCTTGTAAGGCAATCGCTCCGATTTTAGAGGAACTTGCCGGGGAATACGGTGACAAAGTAAAAATAGTAAAAATCAATATTGATGAAAACCAGGCTGTTGCGGGTCAGTTTGGCGTGATGTCCATTCCGACATTGATCTTGTTTAAAGACGGTCAGAAAGTAGCTCAAAAAGTCGGTAGCTCGGCTAAAGCGGCCTTAAAGACTTTCATCGATCAAGCTTTCTGAACCCATTCACGGCTTCCCTGACTGCCTGTTCTCTTTATAGCAATTCCCTTTGGGAATGGCACGGAGTGCCTAAGCTGCGCCGAGAGTGGAGCGAGCCGCCACAGGCGGGGGGCGAAACGGAAAGTGCAGCTACAAACTGCGAACATAAAGGACAACCAATTGTGGAATCGCTTTATAGCCATTTTCGCTTGTATTGCTCGTTTAACGGCGAGCAAAGTCCGCCTGTAAGCAAGCGGGGAGCGTTGCATGAGAAGCGTGGATTATCTTAAGGAGCAATTATACGGCGCTATACAGTGCGGCCGCATCGCTGAGGCGGAAAAAACGCTTGCCTTGCTCAGGGAGGAGTACAAGGTAAATCCAACAGCTTTCACGCCCGGACTTATAGAAAACCTGAAGCGATTCGGACAGCAAATACGCTTGAAACAAGCTCTGAAAGAACTATTCGGCTATGATGCTTTCAGACCCGGCCAGGAAGAAATCATTCAGGCTGTCCTTTCGGGCAGGGATGCACTGGCTGTAATGCCCACAGGTAGCGGAAAGAGTCTGCTGTATCAGTTGTCTGCCCACCTGCTCGGCGGTACAACTCTGGTCATCAGTCCCCTCATTAGTCTTCAAAAAGACCAGGTTGACGCTCTAAATGAGGGAGGTATGAGGGCGACATTTCTGAATTCCAGTCTGGATGCGGGAACCCGTCGCCAGCGCATAAATGCGCTGTATCGCGGTGAGTTTGAATTGGTGTACGCCGCGCCTGAAGGTCTGGGACAGAGCCTTGGCTCTTTGATGGAAAACCTTGACCTCAGACTCATAGCTGTTGACGAAGCTCATTGTATCAGCCACTGGGGCCATGATTTTCGCCCAAGCTACCGCAATCTTGCCCATTTGAAAGAACGCCTGGGTAAAATTCCCGTACTTGGGCTAACGGCAACTGCAACGCCGCACATTGCTCAGGATATTGTCGAACAGTTAAGCATGACTGACCCTTTTATTTACCGTGGCTCCTTCTTCCGCCCGAATCTCTGCCTTCACTCAATAAAAAAAGGCGGCAGTGCGCTCAAGGTGAGGGACGCTATACTGCAAATCGTGAATGTCCGCCGGAATCAGAGTGGAATTATTTATTGCCTGAGTAAAAAAACCGTGGATTCCACTACAGATTTTTTGAAAAGCCACGGCATCAGGGCGGTAAGTTATCATGCAGGTATGACTCCCGATGACAGAGCTGCTGCCCAGGAAGCTTTCAGACGGGATGATGTTGATGTGGTGGTGGCAACTATAGCTTTTGGTATGGGTATAGATAAAAGTAATGTCCGCTATGTAATACACCGCGATATGCCAAAGAGTATTGAGGGATACAGTCAGGAAATTGGCCGCGCTGGACGCGATGGCGAACCATCGGATTGTGTGCTGTTCTATTCCTGGGCGGATGTGCTTGCGCTGGAGCGTTTCACTGACAGGCTGGAAGCAGCATTGTCATCCGCCCAAAGAGAACAAATCCGCAATATGTACAGATTAGCTGAGTGCCAGTCATGCCGCCATCAGGCACTGGCGCGGCATTTCAGTGAAGAAATCCAACCTTGCGAATCCAGTTGTGACTGCTGTTCGTCCCGCGATGTGCTGTCTGAAACAGCTAAGCCGACAGCACCGTTTTCGCTCCCTGTCAAAAAGGTTCCTGCATCGGCAATTAATGACCGACACACGGAAGACGCTGAAGTTTTATTCAATAAACTAAAAATTCTCCGCAAACAGATAGCTGACCAGAATGGAATCCCTGCATAT
>JAIRRD010000243.1 GCA_031256155.1 Holophagales bacterium | reverse complement strand
AGTGGGTTTTTGAAGGCTTTGCGCCCGCTAATATTCCGGCAGGAGCCGATGTTCCGGACGCGCTACCGGCGTTTACAGCTGTCAAGGCATGGCTGATATCGCACTTACCGGAGGGTTCAATTCTCAAAACCAGCGCCTTTGTGCCAACGCTTGTAATAGTGATTTTTGCACTAAAGGGTTTTTGCTCATTTTCATCCACCATGCTTATGGTCAGGAGCGGGATACGTGCCACGCAGAGCCTTAGAGAAAGGCTTTTTGGCCATCTGCTCAGACAAGAGCCAGCATTTTTTCAACAGTACCCTGTCGGCGAGCTTTTGACACGCTGCATCAGCGATGTAGGGGCAGTTCAGGGCATTGCATCCAATCAGTTTGCAGAGTCAATAAGGGAAACAGCAACAGCTGTTGCCGGTATCGCTTTTGTACTCTATCTGGATTGGAAGCGCAGTTTGGTGCTGTTCGCGGTAGCCCCGCTGATTATTTTGCCATTGAAAAAACTCAGCCGCAGAATCAGAAATATAAACCACAGAAACCAGGAAGCCAGTGCTAATTTGCTTCAGCGTTTAAAGGAGGTTTTCAGCAACATACGCGTAGTTGTGGGGTTTGCGCGGGAAGACTACGAAGTCAGGCGGTTTGAGGGACAAAACGCTGTTCTGTTCAAAATCGGCATGAAGAGCGCCAAGGCTATCGCCATGAGCCATCCTATAATGGAAATGGCCGGTGGTCTCATGCTTGCGGGACTAATATTTTGGGTCAGCTCAGACATACAAGCGGGTAAGCTGGCCACCAGCGACTTCATGACCTATTTGGTAGCTGTTTTCGCCATGTATGACCCAGTCAGGCGACTCACCAAGGTCAACAACGAAGTTCAGGTTGCCAGAGCCAGCCTTGACCGCATTTACTCTATGCTAGACCGCGAACCGCGCATGGCGGTACCCGTCAATCCAACGCCGGTACCGGTTCGGCCTGAAAAATTGCGGTTTGAAGATGTATATTTTGAATATGAGCCGGGCCAGTCAGTTTTGAATGGAATAAATTTGGAAGTCAATCAGGGCGAAACTATAGCTCTGGTCGGAGGTTCTGGAGGCGGCAAGACAACGCTGGTCAATCTGGCACCAAGGTTTTATGACCCTACGCAAGGAAGACTCACTATTGACGGCCATGATTTGAGAGAGTTTGATTCGGGTGAATTGAGGCGGCGGATAGGTATCGTTACACAAGAGACGCTGTTGTTCATGGATACAGTTCACGACAATATCGCATACGGTAAGCCTTTCAGCCGCGAATTAGTGATAGAAGCCGCCAAAAGAGCGAACGCGCACGGTTTTATAGTAAAACTACCGCAGGGCTATGACACTCATTTAGCAGAGACGGGTTCAAGTGTCAGCGGGGGGCAGCGCCAAAGGATCGCCATTGCCAGAGCGCTACTGCAAGACCCACCGATTTTGATTCTGGATGAAGCCACTTCCGCACTTGATACAGAAAGTGAAATGGCAGTTCAAAAGGCACTGGAAGCCCTGATGAAAAACAGAACAACACTTGTTATTGCTCATAGACTTTCAACAATTCAAAACGCTACAAGAATTTGCGTCCTAAAACAGGGACGCATATCAGAGACAGGTCGTCACGAGGAATTACTGGCCCTTGGGGGCGAATACGCCCGCCTTTATCAGTTGCAGTTTAGGGAATGACAATGTGAAAAAAATGTCATGTCATTATTTTGACAAACAATATTTTTTATGTTACATCTAAACGCAAAGAGGTAAATAGTCACCTTGTCAAACCTTCCACGTCTTCACTGGTCAACGCTGGCTGAATCCACCTGTGGGGTTGAGCATCGCTGGAGCGGTCAATGGGAGATGACATTAGACCGCAATGCGGCTCCAGCTCTGCCTCCTAAAGACACCGACTTATGGGTCATTTCTGTTGGCGGGCAGGAACCACCTTACGCATTAATCAGAATGAGCGGCGAGGTAGCGGCGCTTCCTATTTTGTTACTGCGCCAATCCGATGCCGGTCCTCTTTCTGTGGATTTTCACACATCATGGTCGGCCATGGGCAGCATCCGCTGGGGTGTATTAAGTGAAGACCCGCCGCTGCCCGGCCTGCGTCCCATCGCTCAGGCCAGACCGCCGCTCACGGCAACACAGGCGTTGGGATTGGGTTTGGTGGGTGTTGGTTCCGCCATGCAGGGCGTGCTTGCTAAAGCGAGAGCGGCAGCAGCGACAAAGGCAACAGTTTTATTGACAGGCGAGAGCGGCACAGGAAAAGAGGTTGTAGCCAAAGCCATACATAGAATGAGCGCTGACGCAAATGGGCAGTTTGTAGCCGTTCACTGCGGGGCTATTCCCGAAAACCTCATAGAGTCAGAATTATTTGGCTATACCAAGGGCGCTTTCACTGATGCCCGGAAAGACACCCCTGGCAAGTTCCGCGAAGCCCACGAAGGGACAATATTCCTGGATGAAGTCGCAACTATGCCGATGTCCGCGCAGGTGAGGCTGCTGAGAGTGCTGCAAGAACGCGAAGTTCAGCCCCTTGGCGGTGGCGGCCCAGTAAAGGTTGATGTGCGCGTTGTTGTGGCCACAAATCAGGATTTGTGGAAAAAGGTGCAGGAAGGCAGCTTCCGCGAAGACCTCTTTTACAGATTGGACGTAATTCCAATTGCAATTCCCCCCTTGCGCGACCGCCGCG
>JAIRRD010000161.1 GCA_031256155.1 Holophagales bacterium | reverse complement strand
CATGCTAAAGAAGCATGGATTGCCACACCTGTAAAATAGAAGGGGAAAATGCCTGAATCCATAGGAGATAATTGCAAGTGGCTCATAGCTCAATCAGGTCGCTTGTTTGCTGTGCTTTCACTGCTGATGACATGCTGTTTGCACGCACAGTTGGATCCCAGACTTCAGGCCTGCAAAACGGATTTTTTAGACCTGTATCAGCAATCAGCGAATTCCGACAAACCAAAACCGGAAGTTGTCACTATATTTGACTTTTCAGTGTCAATGGCGGCGTTGATGTACCACCCGTTGTACCGAAACGACAGCATATCCGATGATGATGCGACTATGTCTATGTCATTTTCTCTCAGCAACAACAGGCCAAGCGTATCCTTTGGCGGTTATAAGTTTGTTGCCCTCATAAAACCAGATGGCACAGAAGTCACGCAAGCTGATGCTGAAAGTTGCAGGGGTCTGCGGGATGTCTCAAGCAGGGATATTGTCAAGCCGGCAACAGTCGGTTTGTATAACAGCATCGGCTCCAGCTCGGAAAGGGATATCAGGCACTGGATTTTGCCTCCCAGCCATGTCAGGTTTACTTCCAAGTCAGGCTCAGGCACCAGCGTTGTCACCAGAACTTTGGACATACCCGTCCCGTGGAAAATCACAGCCGCTGGTTCCACAGGCAACCCGTTGTTGTCTCTCACCATTAAGGATGAGCAGAAAAAAATCGCGCCCAATCAAAAGAGCGACTCTGTAACCACAACGTACGGCAGTGGCAAAGATATTGAATTTGACCTCAATTACATGCTCAGCGGCGGTGTATTCACCGCCAAAAGTACCACCGCTGTTACTTTTGCGTCCATTGGCACAGTAATTTATAAAATGCCCTACATTAACTGGCTGTTCAATGGAAAATACCAGAGTACAAAACCGACAGACCCCAATTACACAACGGATTCATCCCTTGCTGGTAAATATATTGTATATGATGCCGCCGCTACCAACTCCGCTGTCCTGGCCGCTGGGCAGTTGAGCGCAGATTGGGGCCGCGGCTATGGCAGAAATATGGCGGGTCATAAAATAAGAATCCCTAAATACAATGAACGGGATGGATCATATTTGGGCGTGACTGAAGTTGAGGCTTTTAAATACATTATTCCTTCAGTGACGCGCGCTCAGGCTACAAAACAAGCGGCTATCACTACATGGATTCAACGTCAGGCCGATGTACTGTGGGCATTCCGCTTTCTTGATTCTGGGACAGGTGAGGCCAACAGCGGCAAAGCCACTGCTTTAAACAATAATAGTAAGACGACACTCACTTCTGGCAATCCGCTGACAACCAAGTTAAATGGCGTTGACTCTGGCTGGACTGTGCTGAACAACACTCTGTCTCAAGGTATCAACAGTCAGAGTGGCAACTCTGTCACAGGTATGCAACGCATAGCCGCTGCGTTCACCAGCGGCTATGCGCCGCTGACTTACGCTATGGCACGTACGTTGGCTCAATACAATGACCCCGGCAGTGTATTTAATGATGTCGTGGGGCAGTCTGTCTCCCAGTGTTCCAGCAGTTTTATCATACTCTTTACAGACGGCGTTGATAATAATGGCGGCAGCGGAAATAATACCAATGGCAATACGCCGTACATTATGAACCCATCGCAGGGATTAAATGCTGCGTTCAGCGCTGTTGAGGGCAACAGGGCCATCCTCAAAAGTCCCAGCTCAACCATAGACACGCTAAAGACTTACTGGAATATGTTCACATTTGCGGCCATGGGCGCTCATATGGCCAATGCTTCTTTTGGGACACACAATGTTGACTATTTTGAAGCGCCTGACCCTGGCACAACCACTAAAACAGGTACGCCTGCTTCGTTTTTGCCGTTTGCCGTCAAGAAGCGGGCGGGTATCACCTACAACAAGCCACACCGCATAACAACTATGACGGTTGGTGTCAGTCTTGGCGGCAAATACACTGACAGCAGCAGTCCTAAGCGCAGTTTGTTCTTAGGTGCCGTTCTCGGCGACCCCAATACAACAAATGGAATTTTGAGTAGCTATCACGGCTTTACGCCACCCACTTTCAATGATGATGGCTCTATAGCTATAAACTCCGACGGTACGCCGATGTACAATGACTGGCTGCCGGATGCCGCTAATCCCGAGGGCTATCCTGAGGTTGGGAAGAAAAAAACCAGCGCCGCATGTTTCTTTGATGCAACTGATCCAGACAGGCTGTTAGCCTCGCTGAAAGCGGCTCTGCTCTCAATAATTTCGACAGAGACCAATAACGCGACATCTAATCCCAATCTGCCTTTTGTTGGGGCAAGCCTTGGCAGGCAGGTCTATATAGGCAATTTCTATACGCCTCAGTATGGTGGTGTTGTTTGGACCGGTGACTTGCTCATGTTCAACACTATGGAAGAGAGCGTGGACGGAAGAAACGTGGTCAGAATGGTTGACTATAAAGGCGATGTTATTAGTGGTGCTCTGAGCGACACATTAGCTGTCTGGGCGGCATCTGAAGCGCTGAGTAAGAAAAAATGGCACGAACGCGCTCTGTACACCCGACTGCCGAGGGCGGGTGATGCTGAGCCGCTCAAAAAGTTCACTGATGTGGGCGATGACTTCGACAACTCAACCAGTGGTCTCAAGAACTTTATCGGCGGCCTGAATCCTAAGTCAACAGTCCAATTTGCGGCTGGCGGCGATACGGTGCGGGGGCCTTTTGATAACAACGGACGCCCAACCGCCAACAGATCCACTATTATGGGCGACATCATAAATTCTGCCCCCGCCGCCATTGAATATGCCTGGGGAAATATAAGCGCCGGTTTGAGTGCGTACCCTCGCTTGGCAGGTGTCAGCGGGAACAACCGCCGTTTCCGTCTGATATTGGTCGGCACCAATCAAGGCTGGCTGCATGCGTTTGGAGAAGTCTCTACTGTCAGTGTTGTCGTTAATTCAAAAGGTGAGAGCAGGGAATTAATAACGGGTGCTGTTGAAGAGCTGTGGAGCTTTATGCCCACAGATTTCTTGACTTATCTTGACTATATTTCATATCAGGGCAACGCCCACCGCTCTATGGTGGATGGCTCCCCTGCTGTTTATCATTTGGATATCCCATCCTCGTCGGGCGGCATCGGGAATGGCGTTGTTGATAGAGGCGAGCGCGCTGTGGCTGTTTTTGGCCTTGGTAAGGGTGGACGCAGTTACTATGCTCTGAACATTGAAAACCCATTCAAACCTGAGATGCAGTGGACTTTGATACCGGATGAAGCCGACAGTTTACACGTATCCCGTGTTGAGTCCGGCAGCGGCCTCAGCACCGATACTGTGCGCGGTATGGTTGGCAGGTGGGGTTTTTCGACGGCCACTCCCGCCTTTGGCAGGATAGTGTTTAACGGAAATTCGGGAATGCAGCTCAGGGATGCCGTTTTCCTCAGCGGCGGTTTTAGTACACCTGAAACTGATAATAAATTTAAAGATGCCAATGGGAGAACTACTCCGCTGGGGCGCTCCATAATGGCTCTGGATGTCTATACAGGTAAAGTTCTCGCCGCCGTTGACTTAACTGGCGATGTCTCTGTGGGACCAATCGGTTCGGGTTTGATTCCATTTGAATTTATAATAAATTCAGGTACAGCGCAAAGAGCTTATTTCACTGACTACAATGGCGGACTTTGGGTCTGGGGGTCTGATGAAGTTTCTTATGATAATCCTTACAAGTATTTCCGCAAAGACTCGTCAGAACTCAATAAATGGAGAGTGCGCAAAGTATTTAAAGACGAGACGGCTGGCGCACGCTATACAACGCCGCCAGCCCCTTTCCGCATTGGCAATTTTACAGGCAGCCCTAGGCCCAATTCCGGCTCGCCCAGACCGGCTGCGGTTGGTATCGCAATGGTCAGCGGCGACCGCAACAATCCGCTGGATTACTATAGTTTGAATGATATTCTGCCCGTCAATCACAGGCTGACCGTCATATTCGACCGCCAGGACAGTCCTGCATGGAACGGCGCTGTGGGAATCTCGAATGGCACTATTACCAACAGCGCTCTTATGAACTTTTCCAATAGCATAGCTACCTATAACCCCACAGACTATTGCAATGACAGTGTTTTCAGGTATATGACCCCCAGTTGCGATGATTACTACCTCGCGCCGAAAATAGGGGATCCTAAGTTTGGCTATTACATTAACTTTCCTGCAAGAGTCGGCAATTTTATCCCCAAGGGTATCAATACACCAATGGTGGTTGCTGGCAACTTGTTTTACACTATTTTCACGCCCGCCGCTGCGGACCCTTGCACAGGCGGCTTTGGAGTTTCAGAGAGCTGGGTCATCAGCGATGCGCTCAATCCGCTCAAAGAAGATAGAAGGGGCATTGCAATGTCTCACAGTGGTATAACAAATTCGTGGAGCGGTGTTGCTTCGAACTACATTCCACTGGGAACGCGCGGCGTACTCCAGGGGGGAACCACCGGTGGGCAAAGCGATTCGATACCGGCAGCTCCGGAAATCCGCACGACAGATACAGATACATCTCAGAGCTACCCCAAACCCAAGGTTTGGAGAGTTATCAGGTGATTTTGCTCATTTGAGGTTTTATGCGTTTGTTACTAGCTATTGATGTTGGCAATACAAACATTGTTTTAGGTGTCTTTGACCTGGATCAAGTGCAGAATACGCTGCCACTGCACAGTTGGCGCGTTGCCACTGCACGCGAGCGCACGGCTGACGAATATGGGCTGACGTTTCAGGAATTGCTCAGACACCGGGGAATGGAACTGTCCATGGTCTCTGAAATGGTTGTAGCAAGCGTTGTGCCTCCCCTTCACCCTGTATTGGAAACTTGCTGTCAGCGGTATTTCAATATAAACCCACTCTGGATTGAACCAGGTGTGGAGACAGGTTTGAAAATAATCATAGATAATCCGAATGAGCTGGGAGCTGACCGCATAGTTAATTGTGTCGGGGCTATAGAGATGTTCGGCGCACCAGTGATAGTCGTTGATATGGGAACAGCTACTACTTTTGATGTTGTGAATGAAAAGAGTGAATACCTGGGCGGCCTGATTCTGCCCGGCATCAAGATTGCGGCTGAGGCTCTGTTCCAGCGGGCGGCCCGCCTGCCAAGGGTTGAGATAGCCAAGCCGGAAAAACTCGTGGGCCGCAGCACTGTTCAAGCCATGCAGTCCGGCCTCTACTATGGCTGTATTGGCCAAATTGATGGAATACTTGAGCGCCTCACACAGCAGTTCCCAAAGGCCGTTGTCGCGGCTGCCGGCGGACTTGCAAAGACCGTTGGCAAAGAGAGCAAGTTCATCAAACACGTCGTACCTGATCTGACACTTAGCGGTCTGCACAGTATCTGGAGTAGAAATCGCCGAAAAAATAATGGGAATTGAATACATGTAGCGATTTCAGTGGAAAAGCTATAGTTATTGAAAAAACAGAAATACTATAAAATTACACTTCCAGAGGTTGAGGATGCAGTTAGACAAACTTGGTGATTTTCAGCGCACACATCGCAATGGTGAGCTTCGGTCTGAACATGTCGGACAAACGGTCAGGCTGTTGGGCTGGTGCCGCAAGGCGCGCAATCTGGGCAGTTTGATTTTTATTGATATTCGTGACCGCTGGGGAGTGGCTCAACTGGTTGCTGATGAAAATCAGGCTGCATCTGAACTGCTCGCTAGGCTGAAGGTGGTGAGGGGTGAGTACGTCATTGGTGCGGAGGGCGTTGTTGCCGAGCGGGAATCCAAAAACCCCAACATGCCCACTGGAGACGTTGAGGTTCGTTTGACTGACTTCAAAATCTTTAATACAGCCCAAACCCCCCCCATTCCTGTTGAGGATGCCGGTCAGGAAGCCAATGAGGATTTGCGGCTGAAGTACCGTTTTCTTGATCTTCGTCGTGAGAAACTTCAGCGCAATATGCTCTTGCGCAGTGAAACCACTAATATAATACGGGCTTATTTTCGCAAAAATGGTTTCATTGATTTTGAAACGCCGATCCTGGGGCGCTCTACGCCCGAAGGTGCCAGGGATTATTTAGTCCCCAGCCGCGTACATCCTGGGGAATTTTTCGCGCTGCCGCAGAGTCCTCAGTTGTACAAACAATTACTTCAGGTCTCAGGTTTTGAGCGCTACATACAGATTTGCAGGTGTTTCAGAGATGAGGATTTAAGGGCTGACCGTCAGCCTGAGTTCACACAGATAGATGTGGAAATGAGCTTTGTGCGTCAGGAAGATGTTCAGTCCATGATTGAGGGCCTGATGCTTGAAGTGGCTCCTCTGGCTGGCCAGACCCCCACAGCACCTTTTCCGCGCTTGCCTTACAAGGACGCGATGGAGTGGTACGCGTCTGATAAACCGGATTTACGCTGCAAGATTAAAATTCAGGATGTCACAGCGGCTTTTGATGACAGCGAATTTAATCTGTTTCGCGCCGCATCTGAGAGCAGCGGCCAGCGCAGGGTGAGGGGGATTTTTTTTCAAGGCGAACAGGCCGGAAGTCTCAGCCGCAAGCACCTGGATGAATACCAGGAATGCGCTAAACAACTGGGTGCAGGCGGTCTGCCATATATTAAGTGGGGCAGGGACGGACTTGCCAGTAGTTTTAAGA
>JAIRRD010000151.1 GCA_031256155.1 Holophagales bacterium | reverse complement strand
TCAAAGTAAAAATTGATACCAGGAAACTAGGTAAAAATTAAAACTGGTCTACAGCCTTGAACATCACCGAACTATTCCGCTCTGTGCTGCGCGCCCTTATCGCGCACAAGCTCCGTAGTTTTTTGACGCTGCTGGGCATGGTCATCAGCGTATCCTCAATAGTTGCCGTTGTGAGCATCATTTCCGGCCTGACGCAGATGGTCAAGGATCAGGTAATGTTTCTCTCACCGGACATGTTCGTGGTATCCAAATGGGGTATGACCATGACCCATCAGGACTACCTCAATGCGTTGAAGCGGCCCAACGTAACGGCGAGCGATTACGTTAAAATCCGCGATGCGGAACTGCCCTCAGTGGCCGCAGTGGGGGCCGGTACTGGAACCCGCCGTATAGTTTCCCATGGCGCAAAAAAATTTGAGGGTGCGGACATTGTCGGAGCCACGTCAAACGTAATAACCATCCTCAATTTAAATATTGACGCAACCCTTGGCAGGTGGTACACAGAACCGGAAGAAATTGCCACTAAATATGTCACCGTCATTGGGGCCAACGTGAAAGATGAACTCTTCGGGCCTCTGGATCCGATTGGAAGGAATATCCTGGTGGCCGGTCTGCCATTCCAGATTATAGGTGTTATGGCAAAACAGGGAAAGTCTCTTTTTGGCGATAACGGCGAGGACTCCCGAATCTATATCCCTTTTTCTGTCTACAGAAGAAATTTTATGCAGCCTTGGAATACTGTGGAAATATATGTCAAAGCAAAGAACATGGAAGTCATTGAAGAGGCCAAGGACGAAGTGAGGGCTTACTTAAGGGCTATGCGCCACACGGATTTCCGCGCCCCCGACCCGTTTGGCATCGTATCTCAGGATTCTATAATGGATTTCTTTAACAAAATGACCGCAGCAATATTTTCGTTCATCATCCTTATTACAGGTGTGAGCCTCTTTGTCGGCGGTATAGTCATAATGAATATTATGCTGGTTAGCGTTGCCGAGCGCACACAAGAGATAGGTATCAGAAGAGCCCTTGGGGCTAAAAAAGGCGACATTCTGCGGCAGTTCCTTCTGGAAGCCACCCTGTTATCCGTAGTCGGCGGCATATTAGGGTTTCTGCTCGGTGCTGGCATGGCACTGAGCGTAAAGGGCATGACAAACTTTCCCGCTCAGGTCACATTTAACATCGTACTAATGGCGATTGGCTCCGCCACCGCTGCCGGACTTATAGCTGGTTTTATTCCGGCCAGGCGAGCCGCCAGTCTGCTGGTCATAGATGCCATCAGGGCGGAGTAGCCTATGGTTCGCACATTGTACAGTTTCACGTTCCTGCGCGCATTCAACGCAGAAAACATCCGCTTTGCCATCAATTCAATCAAGGCTCAGAAATTGCGGTCTTTCCTCACACTGTTGGGTATCGTGGTGGGCGTGGCCGCAGTGATAACCATGGTCAGCCTTGTTGCGGGCTTCAACAGTTCCATCGCCAAAATTTTCGAGTCCTTTGGGGGCAATGTCATCGAAATCAGAAAATTTGACCCGATTAACGACATGAATGGCAGTTCCATCCCGGACGAACAGTTCAGGCGCCCCAATCTGTCGCTCCATGATGCCGAGGCGCTGAAGTACCACCTTACACTGGCAAAAGCAGTTGCTTCCAACAGGCGCCTTTGGAGGGGGAATACCAGCATAAAGAATTCCACGGGCGAAGAAGCCAATGCCCCCAGAATACTTGGTGTCATGCCCGAATATGCGGTAGTCCACAACACGGAACTGGAGGGTGGTCGTTTCTTTATACAGACTGACATCTACCATGCAACAAGGACATGCGTCATCGGTAACGACATCGTCACAGCCCTCTTCCCCCACAAAGACCCGCTTGGCCGGCAGATTTATTTCAACGGCGTTCCTATGCGAATTGTAGGAACACTCAAAAAGAAGGGTTCAGTAATGGGCCAGAGTCTGGACAACCAGGTTTTTCTCCCGCTTTCCACATTTGACGAAATGTGGCCATATGTCCGCCTGTCCAGATGGGAAAACCTTTTTATTGATATTCTTCCAAAGAGCGCAGGGGACGTGCCTTTACTAATAGATGAAGCCATAACCGTCCTTAGATCCAGAAGAGGCATAAAACCGAGTGAGCCAAACAACTTTTCCGTCCAGTCAAGCGAATCTGGACTTGAAAAGCAGAACAAGATATTCAATGGCATTGCCGCCGTTATGATACTGATTGCAAGCATCGCATTGATCGTTGGGGGTGTAGGTGTTATGAATATTATGCTGGTTAGCGTTACCGAGCGCACACGCGAAATAGGCGTAAGAAAAGCACTGGGAGCCACACGCAAGGACATCGCCGCTCAGTTTTTAGTGGAAGCGATAACACTTACAAGTGTTGGCGGAATTATGGGTATATTTTTCGGAATCAGTTGCGGTTATCTTGTCAAACTGATTTCAGGTTTCCCCGCCGCTGCCCCGCTTTGGTCAATATTTCTTGGATTTGGCGTAAGTACTTCCGTCGGCCTGGCTGCCGGTCTATGGCCTGCTGTCAGAGCAGCCCGCCAGGATCCCATTGAGGCATTGAGATATGAGTGATTTATACGGGAGAGGTAATTGCAAAACCCTGCGTTCCGTCTGCTCCTGACATCCGCAGTCTCTGGCCGGATTTCGTAATTTGTTGATTGTAGGTGAGTTACGCCAGAATTCGTGGGTTTAGTGACGTATAGTCGTTTTACTTGCAGAGCATAACAATGCTCCACAAGTAAAATGCGCGGATGCGCTAGACTGCGTCGTAATGGAGCGAGCCGCCATCGGCAGGGAGCGGAATGGAAGGCGTAGGCGGTGCTTGCCTATCTGTACCGTTTGTCAAGGGCGTTGACTATATAGCAATTTGCGCTTTCATAGTCCATTTACGGCGAGCCAAGCTCGCCTATGGACTATGAGCGGCCGTGATTCGCAAGCGAATCCCGGCATAGCGGTTTAACTACAATAAGTTAAACC
>JAIRRD010000117.1 GCA_031256155.1 Holophagales bacterium | reverse complement strand
CAAAATGTGATGTTTCCCCTTGTTACACCTGTGTCAAAGGCAAGCTCTGAAGGCAGGCTGTTCAAAGGAACAATCAATGAGCTGTCCCATCCGGTTTCAGTGGGGGCGGAATGTGTTTTAACACCTGGCAGTGACACAGGGCCAATGGATGTACGTTTCCTTGGCGCATCGAAAGAACAGAACCACCAAGCGCCGCGTGGCCCTAAATTGAATTCAATGTAGAATCCTGTTCTGGGGTTGACCAAAAACAGCTCTACGACATCGCTTTCCCAAAGGCCCTCAACAAAACAGTTTTCAGCATCTTCCGCCATACACACAGGGCGCGCACTAACCACGCCTCTGAACATGAGTAAGCCATCATCTATCTTAAATGCCCATTTAGGATTTCCCGGCACTTCAGCACCGTACCAATCTTGATTCAGGGGATTCAGGCCAATGGTATTCATAATATTTGCAGTCTAGTTGATGTTGAGCAGAAACACAATATGATATAGTGGTTCAACTTTATTTGTAGTTGAATCGCTATATAATATTAATCGGCTTATTTGTGGAGGTGTCATGCATCGCTTTGCCGCTTTACTTATTACAATTCCGTTGGCAGCGCAGGCTCCATTCGGGAAATGGTCTTTTGGTGTACATGGAGCCACTCCGGATTTGACGGGGCACTTTAGTGATTCAGGTAGCAGTCCAACAAATTTTGATATCAAAAAAGACTTCAAATTAAAGAATGACAAAATGAGTCTGGGCGTTCATATGGATTACACTGGCTCCAGGTTTGGTTTTTATCTGGGCTATGTGGTTCAGGACTTCGCTGGTCAGAACCGAATAATCAAGCCAAATAAAATTGAAATTGGTGGACAGATACTTTCGGACGTGGATGTAAAAAGCAGTCTCAAGAATACGGCCTTTGATGTCTGCGGCACAATAAAGATTTTGCGTGGGACCTACGGTGCGTGGCTTGGTGTTGACGTTGGTATACAGGCATGGTACTTGGATCTCAATGCCGAGGGCTCAGCAATAGATACGTCTGTAACCGACAAATTGGAACCATATTCGATTACAGTACCAATCCCTCAGCTTGGCATTTCTTGCGGTTTCCAGGGTTTGCAAAATCGTTTGGGACTGAGGGGCAAACTTCATTTTCTGGCATATAATGGCGCAAAATATATACGTTATACCGCTGATGCTCGCTATTACGTTCTTCCATGGCTTGGTGTGAGGGCGTTTATGGAAAACCAGAGCTTTGATGCGCCAAAGGACTCAATAATTGCGGATGTAGAGGCGAAACTGGATAGCAATCTGTATGGCTTTGGAGTTGCTGTCAGGTGGTAACGGGAACTTTCCTATGGGTGGAGCATGTATAATGTAGAGGTCAAATGCCGGATGGTTCTGGCATCTTTAATAATTGTTTTGTGAGGTCACACACATGTTGCGAATAGCTTTTTTTTCCTTGTTTTCTTTAGTCTTAGCCGCTCAGGCCCCCCAGGTTGATCCACAGGGTAACGCTAAAAAGCAGACAGAATCTGAAAAACCAATAGAGGACAAGGTCATTGGCCGTATTGGTAATAATATCTATCGTGAGTCTGATTTTTTAGATTTTCTGCCATTGCAAGTACAGCAACAGCCCGCTCTGTTGGAACAAGTGAAAAGAATGCCTGCCATGAAAAAGCAATATGAAAAGAGCTTTTTGGAAACAATGCTCCTGGCAAACAAAGCAAAAAAAGACGGCCTTGATAAGACATCTGAATTTAATAATAGGCTTACTCTCATTACTAAAGCCATGATGGCACAAGAGGCTGTTGGCAAGTTTTCAGAATCACAAAAACCACCCGTGCCTACGGAAGAGCAAGTCAAAGGCTACTACGAGGAAAATAAAAATAACTTCAAGGCAAAAGACACTGCAAGCGCCAGGCATATCCTTGTTGCTGTGCGCAAGAATGAAAAAGAAACTGATAAGCTCACTGATGAAGAAGCTCAAGTCAAGATTGCCAAAGCTAAGGCTGAATTAGTTGGTGGCAAAAAATGGGAAGTTGTTGCCAAAAATTACAGCGATGACCCCGGCAGCAAAGAAAATGGCGGATTGTATGAAAACTTCAACCCAGTCCAAATGGTTAAAGAATTCGCTGACGCGGTTCGCACACAGGAAATTGGAAAAATCGGAGACCCCGTAAAAACTCAGTTTGGATACCACATAATCCTTGTAGAAAATCGCAATATTGATCAAATACAAACTTTTGATGAAGCCCAGGAAACCGCCCAAAAAGAACTGACTGATAAAATGCGTAATGATATTTGGAGAAGTTTCATTGATTCATTAAAAACTGAATTGGGATATGCAGATGACGAAGCTTCCATAGCTACCCCAATACCCGCTCCAACAACCCCCAAAGCCGCGACCACTAAGAAGCCAGCTACAGCGAAACCCAGTGGAGGCAAAAAGTGAGATTGCCAGCGCTACTGCTATTAACAGCCCCTGCCCTGATTGCTCAAACCACTATAGAGGAAATATTGGTGGTGGTCAATAACCATATCATCACACGTAAGAGTTTTCAGCAAACTGTAGAGCAGCAGTACGCGGAGTTGTACCGTCATTTTTCAGGCAGTGAACTTGACGCTAAACTTCAGGATGCTCGTGAAAAAATACTGCAGGAAATGATAGATAACTTTGTATTAATTGATGTTGCCTATGAAAAAGAAATTCAAAATATGGCACCTTCAGAAGCCGAATTTCTGGACGATTTAAAAAGACGCTCAGAAATATCATCCGATGCAGATCTTGAAAGAGCAGTCAAGTCGGAAGTGGGTCTTTCACTAAGTGAATTCGTACGTCAGCAAAGGCAGTCTTTTATCATT
>JAIRRD010000079.1 GCA_031256155.1 Holophagales bacterium | reverse complement strand
ATTTTCGCTTTCATAGTCCATTTACAGCGAGCCAAGCTCGCCTATGGACTATGAGCGGCCGTGATTCGCAAGCGAATCCCGGCATAGCGGTTTGACTACAATAAGTTAAACCGCTATATCTGGTTGTCTGGTTACGGTGATCTGGTATCATGTGTTGCTTTTGCAAGTTTTTTACTAAACAGGGATAATTGATCCATCAGAGCATCACAACTGGTCTTCAATGTGAATGTTATGTCTGCTTGCTTGCTCAATATTCTTTCCTGTGTCCTCTCTATTTCGGTGACTCTCTCTACCGTGCGTAAGAGCAATATTTCCATTTTTTCCATAGAACTCATTATGCAGGACATTCTGGACTCTTTTTCTGAAATTAGTCTGACGGCACCTGCCATTTCCTGTTTTATGCCGGACATTTGCTCATGGTGTGATTGCAGAAGTCTGCCGGTCAATTGACAGGCACCTGTCAGTGGATAACTGCCTGGAATAGGTTTTGGCTGAGAATCTTCTCTTGTTCTGTTGAATGTCATTGGGCTTCCTTTCTGGATTTGAGCGTCTCTGGTTTCCCTGTCTGTTCAGAAATAAGAGAGCTAATTTTTTTTTGTGCTATCATGTGTGTTTTTCCTTGAATTACAAGCGGTTCAACTTATTTGTCGTTCCGAGGTTGTTTGCTCTTTTCATCCTGTGCCTGAACTTCCTTGAGAATGCCTCTTTTTGGAAGGATGGCGCTGGAATAACTAATTATAACATTTTTACTTTCATCCCAAATGACGAGTACGCAAAAAGTCGAGAAAACGACATGAAAATTTTTCGCTATCAAATCAATAGTGAAAATTATATTTATTGATACTAGAGCTATTTATGTCTGAACTTGAAAATTTTATTTTAAGTTTTATATTGACAATAGAAGACAATTAGTTTACAGCGATTTAACTACAATAAATTAAACAGCTATAGCTATGGAGTGGTAGGCTGCGCCCGACTGCGTGAGGTCAAGTGACGTAACTTGACTACAATCAACAAATTACGAAATCAGGCCAGAGACTGCGGATGTCGGGAGCAGACGGAACGCAGGGTTTTGCAATTATCTCAAAAGGAATGAAATGGCACATTTTACATGGAATTGCTATAGTTTTGGCAAATACGGCATCAGGAAATCCCAAGTCCTTTGCAGGCATCCGCTAAAGCGCTCTGGTATTCGAATCTGATTTTGTCTTTGGCCATTTGGATCAATTTGGGAAAGCATACGCAGGAGATTATTGGCAATGTCAGGTGTTGTAACAACTTGCAAACACCCCGCTTTCAACAACGGATGAACCAGGTCTTTAAAATTTTCGCTGCCGGGGCCTATAAGTGTGGGGACTCCCCAATAGAGTGGCTCTATGGGATTGTGACCCCCATGCCAAAGCCATCCGCCGCCAACGAGGGCTATATGTCCAAGGCTGTAAACAGAAGGGAGTTCGCCCATTGTGTCCAGAAGGAGTACTTGAGTTTCACGCCATTGATCTATGGTAATTTGCGCTTGTGGTGATTGAACGGCGGGTAAATCATCACTACAAGAGTCATGCGGATGGGATTCGCCGTCAAATTCCTCTGAATCAGTAGACCATGCGCTTGAGGCTCTTTTAAAGACAATTTTCTTAGCATTCAGCAGGTTTGCGACAAGATCAAACCGCTTTGGCTGACGGGGAGCAACGATCATGCGCAGATCGGGGAAGCTCTCTTTGGCTTGTTTCCAAGCTGCCAATAGCATCGCCTCTTCGCCATCAACTGTATTGCCTGCTATAAGTATTGGCGCGTCCTGCCATCCTGCTTTGAGCATTTCCCAACCGTCATGCAACTTTGAGGGTGGGGGCAAATCCGCTTTTAAGTTCCCGCCCAGCACTACATTCGGCGCACCCAAAAGGCGAAAACGGCCAACAGATTCAGGATCCCTTGCGACTGCTAATGACAGGCGGGAAGCGGCGCGGCGCGGCCAAAACACAAATTTACTGTCAGTGGTACGCGCTGTGAGTCTTCCGTTTACTACGCAACGTGGTATGTTTCGGGCTTCCAACTCCCTGAATAAATTGGGCCAAAGCTCTGTTTCTAAAGTGATGAAGGCACCCGGCGGGACTTCAAAAAAACTCTCCAGGCCATGCGGGTCATCCATTGGAAACCCCCCTCCTGTGACGCGTCCAGAAGCATTATCCCAAGTCGAAAGCCGTTTTTTCAGCAGTTCGAGGCCTGCTTGTGTGCCGGTGGTTATATGGATTTGGTGCCCCACCTCACGTAATTTGTCAAGCAATCCGGCAGCAAGAAGTAGTTCGCCAACACTGACGGCGTGAAGCCATATCCAGCCCGGTTTCAATGTGGGCGATGCCTGAGCCTCCAAACGAACACGATAGGAATCAGGCAGCCCTCTGGACATAGCCCTCCCAATGGAGGCAGCAAAGCTAATGGCTGTGAGATAAATTACATCTGTGAGATTCATTGAAGTTTCCGTCAATCACTGTAGCCATAGTATAGCGGTTCCGCCTCAAAATCGTGGAACGCGATTTTGAGGCGAAACCGCTATACATGTGCAATTCATCATGGTAATTTTATAGCAATTTTCGCTTTCATAGTCCATTTACGGCGAGCCAAGCTCGCCTATGGACTATGAGCGGCCGTGATTCGCAAGCGAATCCCGGCATAGCGGTTTAACTACAATAAGTTAAAC
>JAIRRD010000078.1 GCA_031256155.1 Holophagales bacterium | reverse complement strand
CTGTCCTCAGCCATCCTATCAACCATACCAGCGGCGATGCCTCTACGCCAAGTAACGCTGCCCTTGGTCTGTGCGCTGCGACATAAGATAAAGGGCCTCCCAGACCCGCGCCAAGATCTACAAACCTTGTGTCTTCACTTTCAGGAATTAACTCTACAAGCGCCTTCCAAGCCGGTAAGCCGGAATTGTAAAGAGGTACTCTGTCAAATATCCCACCTCCATAGATCAACAAAAGAATTGCGAATAGAGTCGGATAAACCCATAGAGGGGCAGGATGACCTGTTTGCCAAGCGAGAGCCATAGGCAGCGCAATTTGAAATAAAGCCCAGTAAGGCCCAGGCAGCCATATTCGCCCCATGGCGGCGGCACCGACAGCCTGCAGTGAAATCCACAAAAGTATTGGCGTTTGGAAAGGGAGCAAAATCCTTAAAAAGGCCAGAACGGTTAAAACGATTAGCTGTGCGCCAATAGCACGTAGGATTGGCGGCAGTCGGTATTTCCTTTCAATTAAGTCTGTTTGCATCAGATAAAACCTGTTAAACTGCCTGTCTTAGGAGAGATGGCAGAGTGGTCGAATGCGCCTGACTCGAAATCAGGTTATGGGGTGACTCATACGGGGGTTCGAATCCCTCTCTCTCCGCCAGTTTACAATGGATTTATAGCAGTTTCACATCAAAAATTGTGTCCGTAATTTCAAAATTTAATACCCGTCTGTACTCCCAGGCCAGCGCGGGTGCCACGTGAGGTACCGGGGGCGGCTGTAAACTCCCAGTAGCCGCCGACAAAAAGGTTGTGGCGGGACTTATAGCCCATAGCCGAGCGGATACCCAGAGCAGGGCCGTCACTGGCACTGCAATAGTCAGAACTTCGCGGTATGTCACCGTAAGTAAAAAATCCGCCTATCAGAAAATATACAGAATTTACGCTTAAACCCACATCAACATGAACGCGCCCCTCGCCGCTGGGGCCACAGTCCCACCATACGGCACCTAAACCAGCGGAGAAAAAAGTCTCTATTGTGTCCCCATCCTCTTTTATCTTTGTGTGATAAAAACTACGTGACACGTCCATTGTCGTGCGGCCGGACATCCTGGCAATGGAAATGGCGGTTCTGTTTGAGGCATGCGCATCTGCGCTAAGAAAGAAAGTCAGGCAGACGGCCGACATCGCCTTACACCAAATTGTAATCCTTTGATTGTTTATTAAATTAGAAATACCAAACAGTATCATTTATTTTTCCACTTTGGTCAGATCCATTTTGGGTAAGCCGAAATTGCCCTCTAACATACTAAGTTCTTCCAATTTGATGCTTCCAACAATGTTTACTAATGCGAGAGAGTGCTTTTCCACAGCGATGACCGCCAACCCCTTGATCTCCTCTGTCTTGGGGTCTGCCAGAATATAAACGCTGGCGTCCTCGCCGTCCTTTTTGCTTTTGACGCTGACTATCTGTTCCCACGGCGGCGTTTTAATCTGCTGCCTGATCATTTCGATATCATCGCTCGAAATCCGGACATTGGCATCGAACTCAAAGGCATTGACATATATACCTTTGATGCCCTTTGCCACATTGTAGGCTATGGGATCTTTTTTCAGGACTTTCAGGGCCAGTTTCAGTGCTAAGCCGTCGAGCGTGACTTCCACGCACTCCGTGGCGCGTGCGGTCAGCTTTTCGATGTGCCCGATATTGATTCTCGGGCTTTGAGCGCAGATGGGCAGGCAAAGAAGTAAAGATAGGAAAAAGGATGTATGCCTCATTGTGTATCCTCGGCTGGAGATGGGTTGGAGTTGACGCGCGCTTCATGCATGGCGCGTTCTAAAACATAGTTGAGTTTTTGCGATGTAATCCGCAGCGCAAGCATTAACTGTGCCTTTGCTTCTTCTGCACGGCGTTTGCGGTGGGCATGGATGTACGGGATCGAAATAGCCAGCACTAGTCCCGCCGCCAAAGCAAGTCGCCATGCGTATTTTTTTGACAAGGTCGTTTTTGGCCCCTTTGAGCGGACTGCGGCCAAAAGTCTTTCCTCGAAACCGGGGGGCGGAGGAACGCGCTGCAGTGCCCTGTGGATTTTGTTCTCCATATTATCCGTCATTAATTTATCTCCTTTGTATGCCCCAGCCTTTCCCGCAGGGTTGCCAGCCCCCTGCGGAGACGGCTCTTGATGGAGTTCAGAGAAGTCCCCAGCGTGTGCGCTATTTCCGGTGGCGAAAGAGCCTCCTGGAAGCGGAGTATCAGGGTCATCCTAGTTTTTTCCGGCAATTCCGCCACCAAGGCGCGTATGCGTTCCAGTTCAAGGAAATCCTCGCTGATGTCATTCGAGTGTGGTTCAGGCGTTGATTCCAGCGGCACAAATCGCTTTCTGAACTTCCTCTGCTCATCAATGCACAGGCGGGCAGCGACACGGCGTAGCCATAGCGCCATGTGGGTCTCTGATTTGATGTGTTTCAGGTTCATTGATAGCCGCAGGAAGGCCTCTTGTGCTACATCCTCCGCCAGACCGCTGTCCCCCAGAAAGCGGAGGGCGATGCTGTAAACCATTCCGCTGTGGCGACCGACGATTTCCTCAAAAGGCATCTGATCCGCACACAAAGTTTCCGCAGCCGTTCCCAGCATCTCCAGTTCAATGTCCATGACGGTGTCTCGTTCCAATGTTTTTGCCCCAAAGTAGCCTTATTTACATCGCGGTTCAACTACAATAAGTTGAACTGCTATCAGATATACGCATGAGAGGCAGGATCGGGTGCATAATTGTTATAGTGGTTTCATGTAAATAATGACACATTGTCAGATGGAACTGCTATAATAAAAAATAATAGCTGGGAGAAACGCATGGCAAACCAAACAGATGAAAAAAAGGGTAAAGGGACGGTCTTTGTCAAAAGCGAGCATTGCAAAGGATGCTCCTACTGCATAGATTTCTGCCCCACGGGCGCGATTGGCTTTTCTAAAGAGTTCAATCAAAAGGGGTATCACTTCCCCGTACCTGTTCAAGCGGAAAAATGCACTGGCTGTGACTTATGCGGACTTTATTGCCCCGATTTTGCCATATTCGGCGTCCGGTACAAAGACCTGGAAGAAATGCGCCTGAAACAGGCCTGAACCAAATTTCTGATTTATCCTTGACCTATTCGATTTTAAAGGGAGGTACCCTTGAAAGCAGACAGCAGTGGAGTACTCACCGGCGTTCATTTCATGGATGGCGACCATGCGGCGTGTGAAGGCGCTTTAGCCGCAGGTTGCCGCTTTGTCGCTGGTTATCCAATCACACCATCCACCGAAGTAGTGGAGCGCTTTGCAGCCCGCATACCAAAAGTCGGCGGTGTTTTTATCCAGATGGAAGACGAAATCGCTTCTTCAATAGCAATTCAGGGCGCGGTTTGGGGCGGTAAAAAAGTGATGAGCGTGACCAGCGGCCCAGGTCTGTCCCTGATGATGGAGCACATAGGCTTTGCCGTTTGTACGGAAACACCCAGCGTATGGGTTGACGTTCAGCGCTGCGGGCCCTCCACAGGACTTCCGACACAGCCAGCCCAGCATGACATGCAGCAAATCAAGTGGGGCAGTCATGGTGACTATGAAATAATCGCCATCTCGCCAAACAGTCCCCAGGAATGTTTTGACCTGATGATTAAGGCATTTAATTTGTCGGAAACGTACAGGTGTCCGGTATTTTTTATGATGGACGAAGTTGTTGGCCACATGACGGAACGGGTAGAGATACCAGCAGCGGATAAAATCGAAGTTACGCCCCGCAAATTCACAACCAAGGCACCGGGTGAATTTAAAATGTACGCCACCACGCCGGATGATTTAGTGCCAGAGATGGTAAAGGCAGGCGATGGCTACAGGATACACACCACAGGTCTGACACACGATGAGCGCGGATATCCCTTAATGACCGTTGCTGTTCAGCAAAAAATGATGACCAGACTGATAGACAAAATCAAACGGAACGCCCACAAACTCGTTGATGTCAGGATGGACAACTGCGAAGGTGCTGATATAGTGGTTGTTTCATACGGCATCACCAGCAGAATAGCCCACGCTGCCATTGACGAAGCCAGGGCAAAAGGATTAAAAGTGGGACATGCCCGCTTAATTATCTGCTGGCCCTTCCCCGAAGCGTTGTTCAGAGAAATGGCATCCAAAGTCAAAGCCTTTGTCTTTCCTGAACTCAACATGGGCCAAATGGTCAGGGAACTGAACAGGGCTGTGGTTGGAAAGGTTAAAGTGGTATCTGTGCCTCATGCCGGCGGTACAGTCCATGAACCGAATACCATCCTGAATGCGATCATGGAGGCGGCGCAATGAACGAATGCGGCGAATACAAAGACCTGGATATTCAAAACCCAGTATTGAAAGTGCTTCGGCAGGATCGTATACCCCATATATGGTGTCCCGGATGCGGTATCGGCACGAGCCTCAACTGCTTTGCCAGAGCCTTGATGGACTGCGGCCTTAATCTGGATAAAGTGGCTGTCGTTTCAGGCATTGGCTGTACCGGAAGGACGGCGGGTTACCTGAATCTGGACAGTTTTCACACAACGCATGGACGGGCCATACCATTCGCAACGGGCTTAAAGCTCAGCAATCCTGAGCTCAGCGTGGTTGTCTATTCCGGTGATGGCGACTTGTTTGCCATTGGCGGAAACCACTTCTTCCACGCTGCAAGGCGAAACATGGATTTATTAGTAGTCTGCGTGAACAACTACACCTATGGCATGACAGGCGGTCAGGTGGCTCCAACAACGCCCCTGGGGCCAACCCAAACCACAATGCCCTATGGCAATTTTGAGCAGTCATTCAACCTCCCATTTGTCGCAGATGCCTGCGGCGCAACATACGTTGCCCGCTGGACGGCATATCACGTCCGCCAGCTTGCCAAAGCCATGAACGAGGCACTGCTCAAAAAGGGACTGCGTTTCATAGAAGTGCTGTGTCCATGCCCAACGCTCTACAGCCGACGCAACAAATTGGGGGATGGCGTTGACCAGATGAAGTACTACAAAGAGAAGAGTGTGATTAAGAATGGTGCTGATACAAAAGAGGCCGTACTGACCTTTCAGGGTGAAATCATCGTGGGTAAATTTATTGACCGCGAGCGCCCGACCTGGCTGGACTCCATGAATAAGCACCTCAGCGTAGCACTGGGCGATTCTTTTGTACCTTACGGAACAAATGGAGGGGACAATGGCCAAAACTGAAATCCGCATTGGCGGCCTGGGAGGCCAGGGTGTCATCCTGTGTGCCTCAATAATCGGCAAAGCGGCAAGCATATTTGAAGGTAAACATGCCACGCTGATTCAGGCTTTCGGGCCGGAAGCACGCGGAAGTGCCTGTTCAGCCCAAGTCAGCGTTTCCGACAGTGTGATAGGTTATCCATACGTGACCAGTCTGGACATATTAGCGGTAATGAGTCAGGATGCCTTTAATTTGTTTGCCCCAACCATAAAGCCGGACGGAATACTCCTCTATGAAGAAGAACTAGTGAAGCTCAACGACCGCCTTCCAAGCGGCATCAAGGCATTCTCCATACCGGCAACGCGCTTTGCCGAGGAACTGGGTCGCAGACTCGTTCTCAACATAGTGATGGTAGGCTTCTTTGCTGGTGTCACGAAACTCTGTTCATTTGAAGCCTTCCGCAACGCAACACTGGATTCAGTTCCAAAAGGCACAGAAGACCTGAACCTAAAAGCACTGCAAAAGGGCTACGATTACGGTGCCAAGCTGCTATAGACAAAGACTGGTTCACGTTCACAATCCATTTTCGCTTCCCCGTTACCCGCACAGCAAGGGGGGTTGCAAGCGGCTAGTTTTTCGCCAATTCCCACAGCTCATCGGTTACTCTTGAAGCGCCGGAACCATCAACCAAGGCCATACCGATAGCGGATTGCTCATGGCGCGACTCTTGTTCCACAGGGCCAAGCCAGTGTGCAAGAGCCTCCTGAACAGCAACCATATCCGTTTCCAACCCAAGCCCCAAATCAATGCAGGCACCTTCCCGTGCAATACAGTCAATGATTTTGTGGCGGCGCTTATCCCGTCCCCAGGCAATAACTGGGATTCCCAGGCACAGACAATCCGCTAAAGTAGTACCACCGGTACACCAAATCGCGTCAAACTCTGGCAAATGCGCGGTCAAATTTTGTATCTCGGATAAAATAGTAATTCTGGGGGATTCCAAGTAATTCACTCCGCCGGGGGATAAGAGAGTACAGCTACCATCCCAGCCGTTTTCATCAATGACCTTTGTCATGATTTCGTAAGCCCGTGGAGCGAGTCTGGAACCATCTGTGCCGCCAAAAGTAACGAGAAGCTTTTTTACATTTAGAGGCAGGTTTTGTTTACGGTGCATACGCAACTGGGCGGTCATCTCAGAAAGAACAATATAGGACGCTCCTTTAAGAACACGGCAGTTTTTGCGCTGTTCTTCATAGGGGCGCATTTTTTTGCCGTTTTCAATTCTGATTGGGTTCCTGTTCCACTTAATGCCATCCAGATAGGGCTGAAACAAAATATCCGCATTTTCGTGGGCATTACTGTCGTCTTCCATTATTGCGATTTTCAGCGGACGCATGTCTCTGATTTGATCTTCGGTAATGTCCCACAGATCAACTAATACCACAGCATTTTCATACTTGAGATATTCGGGCAATGGAGAGTCGATTGTCTTGCCCAGATAAATAGCGGAGCATGGGAGATGTGATTCAGAAAACGGGTCTTTACCTGAGGCAATTTGTCTGGCACGATCATCCCCACTAATGGCAATGGTGGTTATCCCTCCCATGTTATGCCAATGATCCGCAAGGGTAAGAGCCTTTGAGATATGACCAAGTCCTGAGCGGCGATCAGTGTGAACACGAAAAATTAAATGGGGTTGCATAAATTACTCTGAGAAAAACACTCTAAAAACGGATAAGTATATCTTCTCCGCCTCTTACATAAACAGAATCAGTGAATCTTATCGTTTTAGGCTTGTAAGTCATAATTAAACTGGCAGTCCTGATGCCGTCACCAAAAAATCTTACGCCTTTGAGCAAACCACCATCCGTTACACCACAAGCGGCAAATATAATATTTTCGCCGGGCGCAAGGTCATCGGTGAAATAGATGCGATCAAAATCAACGCCCATAGCCTCTGCTTTTTCTTTAGATGCAGTATTTTCTGCGGTGCGTAAGCGGCCTTGTATTTCTCCATTAAGGCACTTCATTGCCGCAGCGGTCAATACGCCCTCCGGCGCTCCGCCAATACCCATCAGGGCGTGTACACCTGTTCCGCTTACAGCTGCGGATATCGCCGCGCTTAAATCGCCATCGCCGATCAGTTGAATCCTTGCCCCAACGCTACGAATATCGTTGATTAGCTGTTCGTGTCTGGGGCGTTCCAAAACTACAATTGTAAGGTCTTCGACTTTGCGGTTGGCGCTCTCCGCAATGATGGCCAGGTTTTTGGCAACAGAATAGTCCAGGCTGACTTTACCCTTTGCCGGTGCGGCTACCACCAGTTTTTCCATGTAAAGATCTGGAGCATGCAGTAAACCGCCTTTTTCAGCCGCAGCCATAACGGCAATAGCGTTTGACGCGCCTGTTGCGCACAGGTTTGTCCCTTCCAATGGATCAACAGCGATGTCAATTGGTTCAAAGGAAGTTCCCATACCGACTTTTTCGCCAACAAACAGCATTGGGGCTTCGTCACGCTCACCTTCACCAATTACGATGGTACCATCCATCGCTATTTTATCCATAGCCTTTCTCATTGCTTCAACAGCAAGATGGTCACTGTGTTTGCGATCTCCATGCCCAATACTTCTGGCACAAGCAATTGCGGCCATTTCAACAACGTGTAAAAAATCCCCCACCAGATTTGATTGTGCCTGCATGACTACCTCCAGATGTCAAATCCCTCATCAAAGATAACACATAGTAATTTTTGCCATAAAATATCAGTCAACAAATAAAATTAATCACATGGACTGCCGCGCTTTGTTGTTTGGCTGAGCCACCTGAGAAATGACTCAGAAACGGCATCAACTTTAAACATTATTATTTCCGGCACATCATAAGTGTGCAACTTCGTGATAAGTTCCGATACCTTATCAAACAACTCACAACGAGTCTTAATCATCAGCGATATCTCCTCATCCAGGTGTGTGTTCCCCTCAAAAAAATAATAACTTTTAACACTCGGAAAAATACTTACGCAGGCCGCTAAATGCTGATCCACCAATGCAGAAGCGATGCTGAGGGCAGTTTCCTCACTGCCGCAAGTAGTTATGACAACACAGGCATCGGTCATGAACAGGACACTCTGTAATTTAAAACCATACTACTCCATACTGTAGTTTGGCGCTTCTTTTGTAATCATCACATCATGGGCATGGCTTTCTCGCAGTCCGGCACTGCTGATTTGAACAAAAGCGGCCCGTTCCTGAAAATCTGGTATGTCCTTACCGCCAACCAGACCCATGCCCGCACGGAGACCTCCCAGCAGTTGAGTCACCAGGTCAATAAGTTTGCCTTTATAGGGAACCTGACCTTCTATGCCTTCCGGTACTAGTTTTACGTCTTCTTTATCGGCCTGGAAATATCGGTCTTTACTGCCGGTTTTCATTGCTCCTATAGAACCCATGCCTCTATAGCTCTTGAATGTCCGGCCCTGGTAAAAAATGGTTTCGCCAGGGGCTTCTTCTGTGCCTGCAAACAAACTGCCAATCATGACACAATCTGCTCCTGCAGCAATGGCCTTGGCAATATCGCCGCTGAATTTGATTCCACCATCACCTATGCAATGTACACCAAACTCACGACATGCCCTTGATGCCTCGACAATAGCCGTGAGCTGGGGCATACCGGCTCCAGTGATTATGCGGGTTGTGCAAATTGATCCCGGCCCTATGCCTACCTTGATGGCATCCGCGCCAGCTTTGGCCAGGTCTCTGGCGCCTTCATAGGTTGCTACATTGCCCGCGATGACGGGGGTTGCAGGGAAAGCCTCTTTCAGCGCCCTGAGCGAATCAAGAACGCTCTTGCTATGACCATGACTGCTGTCAATGCACAGGATATCCACTTTGGCTTCTATCAAAGCTCTGGCGCGATCCAGCAAATCCGCTGAAACCCCCACAGCCGCGCCAACCCTTAAACGTCCAAGGCTATCTTTGCAGGCATTAGGATAATTAGCCGCCTTTTCAATATCCTTTATGGTAATCAGGCCCTTTAAAGCGCCGTTATCGTCAACGACAAGCAATTTTTCTATGCGATACTCCTGGAGTTTAAGCTTTGCCTGTTCCAAAGTGGTGCCGACCGGAACTGTTACCAGATTTTTTGATGTCATGCGCACATGCACCTGGGTATCCGAGTTAGTTTCAAAGCGGAGGTCACGGTTGGTAAGTATTCCAATCAGCTTGCCATTTTCAACAACCGGTACGCCTGAAATCTTGTAATCCGACATCATTGCTTCAGCTTCTCTGATTGGCGCATTGGGGCCGATAGTAAAGGGATTAGTTATCATTCCAGATTCTGACCGCTTAACTCTGTCAACTTCTTTAACCTGGCGCTGAATACTCATGTTTTTGTGGATAATTCCAATTCCGCCCTGTTGAGCCAGCGATATGGCCAAACTGGCTTCCGTAACAGTATCCATTGCGGCACTGATTAGCGGAATACCAAGTTTGATATCCGATGTCAGACAGGTAATCAAATTTATATTGTTCGGATGGATTTCACTGGATCCGGGAACCAATAGCACATCATCGAATGTAAGCGCGTGTGGGAGGGGCAGAGTCAGCATCGTTACCTCTTAACATTACTTCTGGCGTTTTTTTTAGCTTGAAAATGTCTGCTTGACGGCTGGTGGAACACGCCCGCAAACATTTTACTACCGTGATTTGTTGCCAAATCCTGACGTTGAGCAATTTGATTTCTCAAAGTTGAATTGCTCTAACACTTAAATGCTAACTCATTACCGAGTTGCAATACTATAAAATTCATTTTGAAATTATAGCGGTTTAACTTATTGTAGTTAAACCGCTATGCCGGGATTCGCTTGCGAATCACGGCCGCTCATAGTCCATAGGCGAGCTTGGCTCGCCGTAAATGGACTATGAAAGCGAAAAT
>JAIRRD010000070.1 GCA_031256155.1 Holophagales bacterium | reverse complement strand
ATTTTCGCTTTCATAGTCCATTTACGGCGAGCCAAGCTCGCCTATGGACTATGAGCGGCCGTGATTCGCAAGCGAATCCCGGCATAGCGGTTTGACTACAATAAGTTAAACCGCTATAAAGACCAGGTTGCGTTCAATAAAATTGAATGCAACCTGGGATGATGTTAAAATGAAATACCGACTTTCTGGAGTGCGTATGGATTATTTTGGCAGTTACAAATTGCGTATCACATGGGCATCAATATCAATTTTTTTGTTTGGCTTTTTCCTTGTTGCCTTCAGGACATCTAACGGGCCAGACGGTTTTGCCATTCATGCCTTTGGAGTTACTATTCCCCAAAACTTGCTGGCCAGTATGGATGCTCTTGCAGACCCTATGCAGCTCATGCGTAGCTTTTTGAGGGCATTTATCGGCTGGGTAGTTCCTTTTACATTTTTGTTCACAGCTTATTTTCCCCTTGTTGACGCTATTGAATCAGACAAATTGAAAGGTTTTTTCCTTGGTGCCCTTGTAGGTTCGGCAAATGGATTTTTCTATAGCCAAATATTAATTTTGCCGATTTGGGCTTTTTGCGCACGCATCATGGGTTCCATCATTCCAGGTTCATTGGCTTTAGCGGATTTGCATGCGGTGGTGCTTGGCTTACAGTTACTTATATGGAGCATTATTTTTAATCGCCTGATACGTTCAAACCGCGGTATTCCTATGATTTTGACTCTTGGGTTCAGCGCATTAGGAACAAAACTTTACTATTTAGTGGATTTTGGCGAAATGTTTGGTATGACCATCGGGCAGATCAAAGTGGTTAAATTCCTCAATCACTTTTTACCGTCTGAACATGTTACGGAAGGGCCAATTGCAGCTGGCACGCTGTTTTATGGCATTGTCGGAACTTTGGTTTTGGCTGCTTTGCTGGTTTTGATTCCAATGAGCGGGAGAGGCAAAGTATCCAGAAATAAACGATAATTGAGCGTTTAAATTGAGACTAAACTTTGATCTCAAACGCAAAGGACAGACTGATAATCAGCCAAATGTTTGGTTTAAAAAAATATTTCAACTTTGCGTTGCCCTAATGACCGTTGCTGTGCTTTTAGCGCAAGACCATTTGGATCAGGAATCATCTGTCCAAGACCTTGGCAAGACGAGACAAAGACTTCAAGAATGACAGGAACAACTCAGACAAGCAGATAATCAGCTAAACCAGCTTCGCAAGAGAAGACAAGGAGTGTTAGTTGAACTGCAGAGGATAACGCTAAGGGCCTCCAAATCTCGTGCCCAAGCCGAAATAGCGCGATTAAAGCAAGATCAGATACAGCGCGAGCTCAAAGATTTGACTAAACGGAAAACGGAAATTAATAGAGAACTGGACCAACTTAAAGCAAGCCTTCGCACTCAAGTCAGGTGGCTTCAGGCACTAGGCCCGCTGGGTACACTGAGTCTTTTTCCAAGCTACTCCGATATTGAAAATTATTTAGTTAAAAATCGTTATTTGGAATGGCGGAGGAATAGCGAAAACCGAAAATTGCGGGAAGTGCTTGACTTACATACCGAGCTGGTTGAACGGGAAAAAGAAATTACGAAAGCGGAAGGCCAGTTCAAAAAGATTGTGGCTGAAGCATCAGTGCTTCAAGAAGAATTCAGAGCAAACGAAAAACATCTGCATGAATATTTGGATGGAATTCAGAAAGATGAACAGCGGAAAAAAGGAATACAAGCTGAACTCAGGGAAGAAACTGTTCTGTTGGAAAGAATGCTGGCGGCTCTGCTGTCAAAGGACAAGCCAGAGGGGTCCTATCGAGCGGTTATTCCATTTTCCAGTTTAATGGGAAAGCTGCAAAGCCCTGTAGAGGGGAATCTTGCCGAAGGGTTCGGGATTCAAACGCACCCACGTTTCGGAACCAAAACAATGAATGCGGGACTGATGATTGTTGCAAAACCAGGCGCATCAGTCCAAACCGTAGCTGATGGTAAGGTTAGCATGGCTGATTCCTATCAAAGTTACGGATTGATGGTAATTATAGACCATGGAAGCGCTTATCTCAGTCTATATACACATTTGCGGGCCATTTCAGTTTCAAAGGATCAGTTGGTCAAAAGCGGGGAAACCATTGGATACGTGGGTGATACGGTTGATGGCCCAAGATTGGGGTTTGAAATCAGGCATCAGACAGGGCCTAAAACAGCAACGCCTGAAGATCCCCAGAAGTGGCTAATCTCAAAGTATGGGGCTAAAAAGTACAGCAATCCTATGTGACACCAAGATGCGAAAGCAACACCCGCTCTATGCGTGTTGCTTAATTTTGTCTTTACCGCCAAACCACTTGTCCAGGTAGACAACAAAGGGGGCGGCGATGAAGATTGTTGAGTATGTTCCGATTATAACGCCTAGCACGATTGGGAAGCTCAGGTCATGAAGTGCCGGTCCTCCGAAGAAGAAGAGGCATAGTGCTACAAACAATGTAGAAAGACTTGTGAGTATTGTTCGGCTTAGTGTTTGGTTGATGGAGTCGTTTACGAGATTTTCAACAGATATCCTTCTGTATTCCGGCTTGCGCATGTTCTCGCGGATGCGGTCAAAGACCACGATGGTGTCTGAGGTTGAATATCCAAGCAGTATCAAAAAGCTGGCCACAACAGCTACGGAGTATTCAAATCCGAACAGCGTAAATAATCCCAGCCCCAATAGCAGACCGTGAATCAAACCGATAATGGTGCTGAGCGAGAAGCTGAATGTAAAGCGGAACATTACGTAAAATAATATGGCTCCCAATGCCCATGCTACAGCGGTGAGGGTTTTCTGTGTCCACTCGCCGGCAACGGAGGGGGAGAAACTCTGGGTACTCTGTACGCTTAAATTGCCCAGTCTGTAATTACTTTCAACGTAGCTCTTTATTTCCTGCGGAAAATTTTGAATGTCATTCAAATTGACAATAAAACCCTGGCCTCTTTGTTTTAGGTCTGAAAATTTGGCCAGATGCCCGGAATATGCTTGTTTTAACTCCTCTTCGTCACCCTGTATATTAAGAGGGTCATTTTTGATTAAGTCATCCAGTATGTCTTTTGTCTCTTCCGCGTTCAAGTCAGGGCGGGGGTCTTTGGCTGATTCGGGGTCAACATTGCGCAGTATGGCTATGACTTGTTTTTTAAGCTGTGTGGCGTCTTTTGCGTCCTGACCTTTTCTTGCGGGGACTTTTACGGAATAATCGCGGAATAGTTCTGCTCCCTTGTAATTTACAACGTTTGCGTCAGCGTAACCGCCTTTGGCAAGTTCTGCACGAATGTTTTCTGCCGTGATGTCTCCCTTGTAGCGGACTACCATGTCCAAACCGCCGACAAACTGCATACCCAGCCTGATACTGCTGCTTCGGGTGCCTTTCCAGGGCTGGGCGGCCAGCAGACATACGGCAAGCACGGTACAGGAAATTCCAAGGGCTAATGCCTTGTATTTCATAAAATTAAATTTTGAGCCCTTAAAAATTGTGTACGTTCCAACGGAGAGTGTCTTGGTGTTGGGGCGCTTTTCCAATATCCAGTCATAAATCCAATGACTTATGAAAATGCTGGTGAACAGTGAGGCCACTATGCCTACAGTCAGTGCTACGGCAAAGCCCTTTACCGGCCCTGTTCCGAAAATAAACAAGAGCAGAGCCGCAAATAACTGTGTTACGTGACTGTCAACAATTGTCCAGAATACTCTGTCAAATCCGGCCTGTATTGCCCCTGGTACGCTTTTGCCTGCGGCCAGTTCTTCTTTTATTCGTTCATAAATCAAAATATTGGCATCAACGGCCATACCAAGTGTTAAGGCAAAACCGGCAATGCCCGGAAGTGTGATGACAGCGTTGAAACTGCCCATCAAACCCAGCATGATTATCATATTTACTGTCAGGGCTACAATGGCGTTCACGCCTGACCAGTGATAGAAGAACAGCATGAAAGCTATGACTACGGCAAAGCCGAATAAACTAGCGCGGACACCGGTGCGGATTGAGTCGGCACCCAGAGAGGCTCCCATAGAACGCTCTTCCAGATACTTCATTGAGGCGCGCATGGAGCCAGATTTGAGTTTCAGCGCAAAGTCCTCTGCATCCTCTTTAGTAAAAGAGCCTGATATTTGAACGCTGCCGTTGGGGATTGGTTTTTCACAGCCGAGTATGGAAACCAGTTTTTTGTCTAAAAGTATGGCAATCATGCGGTTTTCTGAAGCGGCTATCTTTGTGAGCTCATAAAAATCGTCAGAACCTTTGCTGTTGAGTGAG
>JAIRRD010000066.1 GCA_031256155.1 Holophagales bacterium | reverse complement strand
CGAAATAATCAGCGAATTTTACAATTACGCACGGCGCTCTTGTCGGTATTGCGTGCAAAAATATATGGACATACTGCCACGGCATCCTGCGGCACAGCAGATGTAGGAGGCGGTTGTGGGGGTTGACAGCATTCATTCCAATCCGAAATGTGCAGCGTATTTGCCCCACATCTCGCTGTTATCCTTTAAATTGCAAAACTCACGGTAATGTTCCATTCCATCCTCGCCAAGCTTATCAAGACACTTCGCCAGGTAGTAGTGAGCGAAAGCATGATTTGGATAGCGCCGCAGTATTGCCTCAAACAGCCCCGCTGCAAGTCTGTGCTCACCCATACGCATATGGGGGTTGTGGACGAAGTTGAGGTCAAGATTCATCGTGTACTTGATGTCGCCAAGCATATATTCAAGTGTTTCGGGATTTGCGTACCTTGCCGTTTCAAAAAAGTTCGACTTGTCTATTTCATATTCCGCGCCAGAATCCCCAATGATTCGCCTATAAATCTCGCTGCCTGAAATCGGGATGAGGTTGCTGATTGTAGCCCAATGATATTCCGCTTTGCGTAGATACCTGAGAGCTTCATTTATATCCTCTGGCGTTTCATCAGGGAATCCCACAAGTAGCGCAATTTTTACAAATATTCCGGTACCTCTGAACATCGCAAAAACCTCATCGGCGCGGCTAAGCGCAATAGGTTTGTGCATTATCTGCTTTAACACACGGACTGAACCTGATTCCAGCGCGAAATAAACGTCTTTAATTCTGTTACGAACCAAACAATCCACAAACTCCCGTGTGACAGACACTAACGACAGCATATTAGCGAAGAATACTCTTATCCCACGACCACAGATATAATCCACTATCTCAATGGCGCGATCCACGTCACCCAGGAAGTGGTCATCAATAATAGCGATTGTCGCAACGTTGTAGTTGTCAATCCAGTAATCAATCTCCGCTTTGACGCGCTCTATTGACAGATAGCGCATATCGTGTCCGTGTATTGAGTGAGCGGCACAGAAGGTGCATCGAAACGGACAGCCTCGGCTTGTCATCACAACGCCCTCTGCACCACCGAACGCGCCTTTGCTGTGGTCTTCGCTATGTCCTTCGCTATGGCCTTCGCTATGGCCAATGATGTCCGCATATTCACGGATGACTTCATTGCCGTACTTGGCGATATAACTGTCATAGTTTAAATACGGGATATCGTTAATGTCACGGATGAAGCCCTTTGTGGTTCCATTGTGCTTTTTTGTTACAAAATACGGAGAAGCGTCAATATATTCCCATTTATCCACAGCATTGACTAATTCCGCAAAAGGTATCTCGCCCTCCCCAAGACAAATAGCGTCTATCGCAGGGTTGTGCGCAATTATGTCAGCAGCTAAATTCGTACACGGATAACCACCCGCTACAATAAGCACGTTCGGCGCGGCTTTTCTGACTTCCTCCGCAACTAACAGAAGCGTTGACAGTGATATATCAAATAGCGCAGATAAACCGATAATATCAATTTGTTCACGCTTGCATATGCCAACTATTTCTTCTGTAAAAAACTCAGTATAGTTGTTAGCAACTTCTTTCAATACACTTTTGTAGTCCTCGCTTGAATTGATTTTTTTGAGGAAAGTCCTGTTGAGGTCAACAATTTCAACAGATAAATCCGGGTTCGATTTTTTGATATAACTTTCAATTGGGAGAATACTGAGCGGCCAAGCTGAACGTTTGAATAGTTCGGTGTAAAAGAATTCCCCGGTTTGCTGTTCAATAAGCCGCGTCCTGCTGAAGGATGGCATTGAGATTAATAAGATTTTACCCATATTGCCTCACACAGTCCGACTATGCTTAGGGCAATTATAGCCATTTTAGTTTGGTTAAGCGAGCAATTTGCCTAACCGCCATGCTTCCCTTTGGCAACTATTTTCCGCTAAGTCGCATATAGAATGGTATCAGTGACCCTTTCTCCCATTTGCCAAAGACTGAGTCTATAGTCGTCACGGAGCTTTAGTATGGTCTGTGGCAGCTCATAAATATCCTCCGGCTTGTGATAGGCACAGATGGCCAGTTTGGGCTTTTTTCGCCTTATTGTCTCTGATGCGCCCAGCAGAGCCTCTTTTTCAGCCCCCTCAATGTCCATTTTAATCAGCGTGGGCAACTCATCGTCAGATTTGCCAGCGAACACAGCGTCAATTGAAGTAACAGAGATTATCTGCTCCCCGCTGTCGGTAAATCTTGATATTTCACTGTTTTGAGCGTCAAAACACAGCTCCGTTTCGGTACTCCACAATCCCTTATTAAAGAAATGGAGATTCGACCTTGAGAAAACATTGACGGCGGCTCTGTAATTTTCGCCGTCTGGCTCGAAAGCGTATATTGCCCTATACCTGTCGCCTACCGCATTTATGAAATCATAGATACTGTCGCCATTGTAGGCCCCACCGTCAACAAACACCTCATCGCTGCCCAGTTCTATGCCCGGCCATACCCAGTAGCCATCCTTATATGGAGAATCAGCCTTTACGAGAACACCGCAGAGGTACACCCGCATCCGTCCGAGAACTTTGCCGCGGGAATGTTCGTCAAAATACTTCCAGGCCCAGCGATAGCCCTCCAGATATTTTGCCGCGAAGTCATTTTGAGAGAAGGCCTGGCTGCGAGAATATATATGTGATTCAGCTATCCCAAGTTTAAGCAAGGAGTGTTTTATCTCGCTCTCTAATAACAAAGAGGTGATTAGAATCCGCGCATCTGGATAGTCCCTCAGCAATGCGTCAGGGCTGATGAGCTTATATTGCTTCCCCCTGTGGAAATACGTGCCGGTCTTGAAAGAATCGCAGACGCAAGCCACCTCAATACCGTTTTTGGCACAAAAATGAAATGCCCAGAAGCAGTATCCACCCGCGCCATACAACACCACTGGCCTTTCATCCTTGCTCTTGGTGATGTCAGACCAGATATTGGCTACTTTGTATTTTTGCGCCTCCGCACATATGTCAGAAAAAATTGAGTCGAAGTCTTGTGTTTCGCTTTTTTTCTGGGGGGATATGATGTTAGTCATTAATTAGACCCTCTTAAAGATTACACTATAGCATGGTTTTTCCGCTAAATGGCATATAGAATGGTATCAGTGAGGTTTTCTCCAATTTGCCAAAGACTGAGTCTATAGTCGTCACGGAGCTTTAGTATTGTCTGTGGCAGCTCATAAATATCCTCCGGTTTGTGATAGACAGAGATGGCAAGTTTGGGCTTTTTTCGCCTTATTGTCTCTGATGCACCCAGCAGAGCCTCTTTCTCAGCTCCCTCAATATCCATCTTAATCAGCGTGGGCAACTCATCGTCATGCTTGCCGGCGAACACAGCGTCAATTGAAGTAACAGAGATTATCTGCTCCCCGCTGTCGGTAAATTTTGAAATTCCACTATTTTGAGCGTTGAAACGTAGTTCCGTTTCAGTACTCCACAATCCCTTATTAAATAAATAGAGATTCGACGCTGAGCAATCATTGACGGCGGCCCTGTAATTCTCGCCGTCTGGCTCGAAAGCGTATATCGCCCTGTACCTGCCGCCTACTACATTCATGAAATCATGGACAGTGTTGCCATTGTAGGCCCCACCGTCAACAAACACCTCTTCGCTGCCCAGTTCTATGCCCGGCCAGGCCCAGTAGCCATCCTTATATAGAGAATCAGCCTTTACAGGCACACCGCAGAGGTGTCGCCTGGCCAGTTCGAGAACTTTGCCGCAGGAATGTTCGTCAAAATACTTCCAGGCCCAGCGATAGCCCTCCAGATATTTTGCCGCGAACTCATTTTGGGATATAAGGCTAAGGGAATATATATTTGATTCAGCTATCCCAAGTTCAAGCAAGGACTGTTTTATCTCGCTCTCTAATTGCCAGGATGTGATTAGAATCCGCGCATCCGGATAGTCCCTCAGCAATGCGTCAGGGCTGATGAGCTTATATTGCTTCCCCCTGTGGAAATACGTGCCAATCTTAAAAGAATCGCAGACGCAAGCTACCTTGATACCGTTTTCAGCACAAAAATGAAATCCCCAGAAGCAGTTGCCACCTGCGCCATACAGCACCACTGGCCGTTCATCCCTGCTCTCAGCGATGTCAGACAAGATATTGAGTGCCTGGTGTTTTTGCGCCTCCGCACATATGTCAGAAAAAATTGAGTCGAAGTTTTGTGTTTCGCTTTTTTTGGGGGGGGGAAGGGGAGTGATATTAGTCATTAATTAGAACCTATTAAGCCTTACAGTACAGCATGTTCCGCTAATAGGCATACAGCACGGTCTCATAGTAGCCGTAGTCGCATTGGCGGAGCTTGAATCTATAGTCATTACGGATTTTTTGTATTGTCTGTGGCAACACGTAAATATCATCTGCTTTATGATAGGCGCAAATGGCGAGTTTAGGGCGCGACCTTGATATAGTCGCCGCTGCTCCCAGCAGTGCCTCCGCCTCATGGCCTTCTACGTCCAATTTGATGAATGTGGGCAGGGGTTCAGCAGGGTGGTCTTCAAAGAATTTGTCAATGGCCATTAGGTCTTTCATTTCTGTCTCGAATTTTGTATCAGAAAATTTGTCCTGGGGCGATAAAAAATATTTTAGTGCGGCAAAGCCGGAAGCTATCAGGCCGTTAAAGTGAAACAGCCGTGTGTCGGCGTAAGCTCCGAGGCCGACATTGAAGACCTTGGCGTTGGCAAGCTCTGCGGCTGCCTCTTGCAGTTTGCCAAAACTGCCGCCATCCGGCTCGAAGCCGTATAGCTGCCTGTAACTGCCATTTACCGCTCTTACGAAGTCCATGATTGAATCGCCATCGTATGCGCCGCCGTCCAAAAACACCTCAGCGTCCGTAAAGACAAATTCAGGTTCGTAGTAGGCTTTATGCTCCGTATCAGGCACGAGGGGCTGTGAGGTGAGATAGGAACGGGCGCGGTCGAGAACCAGCTTCTTTGAAATATTGTCCTGATAGAAATCGTAAGCCCATTCATAGCCCGCCTGGAAGTCGCGCCTGAAAATGTCCATGCTCATGCGCTGGGGCAGCCAGAAAGAAAAAATACGGTCAGGCTCAAAGCCCATTCCTGTCAGGTTTGCCTTTATCTCATTTTCATGGCGCCATGATCCAATGATTACCAGAGCATCGGCATAGTCCTCCAGCAACATCCGAGGGGAAATGATTGGCAACGAAACCTCGGCCACCTGGTAGGTTCCAGTCTTGTTGCTGTCGCAAAGGGCTGTTACGCGCAGAGCCGCCAAATTACACGCCACCAGGATCAGTCCTGCCGCCTTGCCCGCGCCGTATAGGACTACGGGACGGCCACGCGACAATCGCACGATTTCGGCCATCTGGCCTGAATACTTGCTATTGGCCGATTCAAGGGCCAGGTTAGAGAGTTCTTCTGAAAAATTATTCATATAGAGCAGTTCTTGACAGGTGTGAATATGTATGTTGAAACGACTGTGTGTTCATATGGTGGTCATCTGTTTCTTTTTGGTCGCTCTGTATGCCTTGGCTTCCTCTGCTGTCATCCAATCGGAAAAATCTGTGACTTCAGGGATGTCACTAAAGTTCGCAGGTTTGTTGGCCAATGCCCGAAGCTCTGCTTTGCGTTCTTCGGAGATGGGTGGTAGTTCATCTTCTCTAAAACTTACGGTTGCCATAAAGTCCATCAAAAATTTTACTACATCGGCAGTTTTTGTAAAGCTGCGGCAGTCAACAGCGACAAAACAGGCTTGCAGGCAGGGTGCTGTTCCGACGCGCCCGGGAGCGCGAGTATCTTATTTCTCACTTGTGACACGTAGCCCTTGATGCCAGCCAGATTGCGGAACTGAGGGTCTGCGTCCCTGATCATGGTCTCCGCCCAGACGGGGTCTCCAAAAATTTGATGGAGTGCTTTGAGCTTCCTCTCCATTGTCAGGCTGGAGGCAAAGACTTTGTCCGCCGCTTCCTCCACTAGCGAAAGGTGTATCGCGTATAAATAATCCCAATTAAGTTGGTCAATTTCCCCAAAATATTCCAAATACTCTTTAGTTGCCTCCCACAGGTCTTTATAACTGTTAAGGCTGGCTTCGATATCCGTGTTTGACGCTGAATGTGGGTATTGATAATATTTGTACATTGCTTTTCCGAAAATCCCAACCCTGTCAGCCACACGAAAACTTAGCAGTTTATGAATTGAATCATCGCAAATACGATTCGTTCTTATAACCATAGACTCTGCTCTTCTATATAAATCGTCTATCGTGGTTTTTATGTTTTGAACAGTATGTAATTTACCCCAAGAAAAAACTGTAAACCCTCTGTACTTCATAAATTCACTGGCAAACAAATTATCATAAAGCACAAGGTTTTCATCCAGTACTTTGCGTTTGAGCACTTGGTTTGTCTGGCTGTCAATTTTTTCGTATCCGCACGCGGCAATATCCAGATTGTTTTCTTCTGAAAAGTTGACCATATTCTCCAGGAAATCAGGCGTATATTCATCGTCCGCGTCGCACCAGACCATGTATTTGGCGCTGGTTGAATAAGCGAGCATACTAAAAAACAATGCGCCGTTTCGGATGTCATTTTTGTAGATGGTAAAGGGCATTACTCTTTCATCGCTTTTAGCATACTTCCTGATAATTCTTCCCGTATCATCAGTCGAAGCGTTGTTCAGCACGAAGTAATGAAAATCACCGCGGGTCTGACCCAGGACACTTTCAATAGCGCGCGAAAGCGTTCCCTCTGCGTTGTAGGCCATAGTGAAGAAAACTGTGCTTATCATGTGCTCCGCTCAATTTTTTGAAATACTCTTAAAGTATTTTCCGTTCCCACCGTGTGAAGGTGGGAAAATTGATATAAAATATGAATATTAAAAATAATATATGCGTTTTAATTACTGCAAATAATAAATATATTTTGTTAGTTGTCTATTTAATTGTACGACAAAACAAATAAATATGTTTTTGACATGTTTGACACAATAAAATTGCAAGTTATAGTCATACAGCTTGCAATTTTATATTAGTTGAATTATAATAGAAAAATATTATGCAATATATATTTATGAAATAAGATAATATTGTTTATTGAAAATTGACATCCTGTAAAGCAAGTTAAAAAAATACTTTAAGAAAACAAAAAATTTAAGCCACAAAGAGCTGAATAAATAAAAAAATATTTAACAAAATTAAATAAATTTGCTGATCGTAAACTCATCTATGTGAGTTAGAGCAGTTTAACTTTGAGAAGGTAAACTGCTCTAAGCTGGGATTTGTTCGCAAATCACAGCCGCGTGGTGCTCTCAGGTAAGAATGTACACTTTATATTTAGTTTGATTACGAGACAGTCAGGGCGCGGCAGTAGGATATATATAATCCATATATAATCTGTAATCAATTAATATCAATACAATTTACGCTTAATATATTTTTTATAGTTGCTCAATCTAATTTACTATAAAGATGTTTTACAGTAATTAAAATTTGACACGAAAACCTCCATATCAAAATGGCGTTCCGCGATTTTTTGTATGGAGGTGTTATACAGGCAGAACGAGGTCAGTGAGCTGGGTGCTCACGGCTAGAAAACACGTAAGATGCTACAAATTAATACTTTGCGTGGCCAAAAAAAGTTCCTGCTTTTTGAAAAAAACTTGTAAAAAAATATTTACCTGTGCAAAAATTTGTTTGCTGAAGTTGTAACCTTTCTGCTCTTCAGTAATTTGACATAGCAACATTGGATAGGCTGTATGTACCTTCAGTCCTAACAATTTGACATTTTGTTCCCACCTTCACACGGCGGGAACATAGATATATATAGTCAACGCCCTAGTTGTCTTGAGTCCAGTCCTCAATTTTCAGCCCATTAATGCGCGAGAATTCTTTTGTATTGTTTGTGACAAGTGTAGCATTGTGTGCTAAGGCCGTGGCAGCAATTACAATATCATTTTGCCCGATGATCTGCCCTTTACGTTCCAGTTATGTGCGGATAAATGCGTAAATTCTGGCAGCTTTCTGGTCAAAGCTGATTATTCTGTACGGTGAAAAGAAAAACGACAGTTTTTCAAAATTGGATTCGCGCTTTGCGCTTTTCTCGGCGCCATACAACAACTCAGCAACTACCATAGAAGGGATTAGCACATCGTCTGCAGGTATATTTTTTAAACGTTCTGCAGCAACGGATGCCGTATTGTTCAGGTGGTGGATGCAGGTATTGGTATCAAGGCAATAAATCATAGCAAGTCAAATCTTCTTGGCACGTCCGCCTCCCAGGGAATATCAGGTGGTTTGGAAAGCGGTTCGTCTTTGAAGGAGCCTTGAGTTTTTTCCAGCGCATAGTTTTTTTTTCTTTCGGCTTCATCTCTTTCGTTAAGTTTCTCGTCAATGATAGAGATAATTAATGTAGAAATCGTGGATTTGCGCTGGATTGCGGCTACCTGGAGTCGGTCGGCCAGGGAATCCTGAATGTCAAGCGATATTTGCGGCATGATGACCTCTGCTGTGCCAAATTATAGCAGTTCCGCATCAAAATCGCGTTCCGCGATTTCGATGTGGAAGGTTTTTGGGACGGGCTTCAGGTGGTGTAAACACTTTATAAGTTAAACCGCTATAACAGCGTGGAATAATTTAGCGATACAAGATACATTCAATACAAGCTGCGTTAAAACGAACGCGGCTTGTATTGAATGTTTGTACAAGGCACATATGACCGCACTGAAGCTAAACCCGCTTGCGCCCGAATGGGAGCCACTGCTTGATGCTGCCTGGGGTGCCAGGGAAAGAGCTTATGCGCCTTATTCCGGCTTTCGTGTAGGTGCTGCAATTTGTTTGGAAGATGGCTCTATCATAACCGGATGCAATGTTGAAAATGCGTCTTACTCCGCTGCTCTGTGCGCAGAGCGGACGGCCCTGTGCGCCGCCGTTACCCAGGCTGGTATGCGACCCGGCCAGATAGCGGCTATCGCTGTCGTGACAGAAGCGGCGGAACCAACTCCGCCCTGCGGTATCTGCCGTCAGGTGTTGGCGGAATTTGCTGAAAAACTGCCAATTCTTCTGGCAAACCGTCACCAGCGCAAATTATATGATTTAAGCGACCTGCTGCCAGATGCTTTTACTGGAATGAGTCTGAAGTTATAGCCATTCCCTCTGCAATGGTGGGCAAGTGACCCATGAGGTATAAAGTCTGGTGTCAAAACTCTTGAGGCATAAAAAGCAGCTTGGTCAGCATTTTCTGGTAAATGAAGGTGCGGTCAGAACTATATGCGGAGCTGCGCTGGCTTCCAAGGCACCGCTGATTGTTGAAATTGGGCCGGGAGATGGGGCAATTACGGGGCCTCTTCTGAATGACGGGCGTCCGCTGTGGGTTGTTGAATTGGATATTGATGCGTGTCAGTTATTGAGCCAACGCTATGGCGGGGTGACAAATTTCAATATATTGCGCGGTGACGCTGTTTCTGTTGAATTACCCGAAGCGGCCAGTGTGTGCGTTGTTGGAAATTTGCCGTACAATGCGGCCACGGCTATTCTTACGAGATTTCTTATTGAGCCTGTCCCGTGGGAACGCATGGTGCTGATGTTTCAACTGGAAGTTGGGCAAAAACTCAAAGGATGCCCCGGCGAAAAATCCTACGGCCCCCTCTCGGTACTGGCTCAAACAACGGCCAATTTAAAAACGCTAATTAAATTGGGGCCGAATAGTTTTGACCCCCCACCCAAAGTTGATTCAATAGTGCTGTTGTTTGAACCCAGACATGACAGCCCGGATACGGCTGAAAGAAAATCAATGCTGTCAATCCTGCACCGCAGTTTTGCCCACAGAAGAAAGACTATTGCCAACAATTGGTCATCGTTTTTGTCGCTTCAGCAGATTGATTCAATTTGTGGCGCTGCCGGCATATCGGCCTTGCTGCGGGCAGAAGCCATACCACCCGCAAAATGGATAGAAATAACGCGCGCTGTAAAGCTTTTAAAACCGCCCGACTGCTTATAGCGGTTTAACTTATTGTAGTCAAACCGCTATGCCGGGATTCGCCTGCGAATCACGGCCGCTCATAGTCCATAGGCGAGCTTGGCTCGCCGTAAATGGACTATGAAAGCGAAAAT